>JAFGMR010000027.1 GCA_016927425.1 Methanotrichaceae archaeon
GTGGGAGGTCAGGTTACGGATATCTTGAATTCTCGGTCGTAGCGCCGCCTAGTCTTCCTCATGCATATCCCTCCGATAATGGATGTTGCTTAACTCGTTGTCTACTCGGAGGGGTTCACTCCATTGTGGGAGAATTGGCGCCCTCCGGTGACGTCGAGGGCCATCTGGTCCAGACGGATGAGTAAGCTCACCCGAGTAGGGAGGAGCAGAATAAGAAATCACGATGCATCGATATGGTGCCGGTCCGATAGCGAAATTTTTGAGAGGGTCGCATAATGGGTTGAAATTTTTCACGGCGCCCCCTCCAAAAAACCCCACCGTTAACAGGCGGCGCATAGGCTCAAATCGCTCGCACATTGGCTACTCATATCGAAAGTGCCCTACAAAAGAGGGTCACTTTGTAAAGAAAGCCTGGCAGTGGCGGAGGTTCGCGCAAAATGGCCTTTTTTCGATATACAGCGGGGCCGCAAAAGGGCTGCCCTTACCATGACCTCCGGGTCGTGGACCCATTGAAACGCCAGTCGTTGGGGAGCTGTACCAGCCCTGCTGCCAGGGCTCTTACCATGACCTCCGTGTCGTGGATCCATTTGGACCAGCTCAAAGCGACGATCATTAATCCCCAGTGGGATACCGCGGTCGTGTTCAAAGAGCTTCAAGAGGGATGCCAGGTGCTTTGAATGGAGCGTTATTGAAGAGGTAGTTGCCACTTTCCTCTTACGAATGAGGTTTATGGGGATGAGGAAGGAGGGCGAACTGCTCGGCCGAGGGCGTCATCGCCGAACTCGATAGAATTCGGTTCATGATCCTGCCAGATGGAAAGAAGGCCTCGACCTATATCGGCGCTGAATCCCTCAAGCGCTTGGAATATCTGCCTGCGGAAATCCGGCCCCCCTACCTCCGCCGCAGGCTGGAGATCATAGGAAGCCGCCGCCGAAGACCCCCCTCAGAGGGGGATTCCTCCTCTCCCTCGTCCCTCCTCCTCTGAAGCTCCTCGATGAACCCCGAGGCCAGTATCCCTGTGGGCAGAGCAAACATCCCAACCCCCATTATGATTATAAGGGACCCTACGATCTTTCCAATCACCGTCTGGGGGTAGATATCATCGTAGCCGATCGTCGTAAGCGTGAGAAGAGCCCACCACATCGTGGCAGGGATGCTTGGAAAGTTCTGCGGCTGGACAGAATGCTCGATGTAGTATATTATGCTTGAAGCAAATACCAGGAAGAGGACGATCGCAAAGAATGTGATCATGAGCTCCTCCTTCTTTGCCCTAAGAACGTTCTCCAGGGTCGCCATCGCCCGCGAGTAGCGCCCGATCCTAAGGAGCTTTAATATCCAGAATATGCGAACGGCTCGAAGCATCCGAAGATCGAGGAGGGAATCGGGCAGAAAGAAGGGCAGAATTACCATCAGGTCTATCAGCGCAAGCGGCGAGAGGGCGAACTTGATCCGGCCTTTGACCGGGTTTGCATAACTGGGGTCCACGGTGCACGTCCAGGCGCGAAGCAGATACTCCAGTGCGAATACGGCAAGGGAGATGCTCTCGATCGATCCAAATATCTTATCGTACTGGATGTAGATCTCCTCGACGCTCTCCAGAACGACTGCGACCGCGTTTAGGATGATGAGCGCCATGATAAATAGGTTGATGAGCCTTGCGAGCAGGCCGGGGTCGGTTGCCTCCAGTATTCCGTAGATCCTCCTTCGAAGATTCGCAATCCCCTTCCCCAGCCTTGAGATCCCATCCCTCAGCATTGCAATCGATCTATGTCATCTTAATATATACGGACTTTCCCATGGGTTCACATGCTTGCAGCTTGTCTCCAGACGAGGGCGCTTGCCTGCCAAAGGGAAGAGAACCTGCAAGAGGCCCTGGAGATGGCAGGCGCTGCGATCGAGTTGGGGGCAGAGCTTCTTGTATATCCGGAGCTATTCTTGAGCGGATTCTGCTACGACGGCTCAAAGGAGAAAGAGCCCTACCTCATACTCGACCCATTCCGCCACCTTGCAAAGGACACTGGAGCAACGGTCATAGGGTCGATCATGGCCGGGGATATGAACCTGGGCTTCGCCCTCGATAGAGGGCGCTTTGCGACCTGCTCGAAGATCCATCCGTTCGGTCCAGAGAAGGAGCACTTCAGAGGCGGGCGAAAGATCGCGCCCCTCGATAGCCGATGGGGAAAGATCGGCCTTTCGATCTGCTACGATCTTCGATTTCCCGAGGTTGCAAGATCCTTGACGCTTCAGGGGGCAGACATGCTTGTTTCGATCGCCCAGTTTCCGGAGAAGAGGATCGCCCACTGGAAAGCGCTCGTCGTTGCAAGGGCAATAGAGAACCAGATTCACCACATCGCCTGCAACTCCTGCGGCGGCGATGCCGGCGGATGCAGCATGATAGCCGGCCCCTCTGGAGAGGTGATCGCAAGCGCCGGCTCGTCCGGGGGGATCATCATGGGGGAGATCGACCTTGCGGCGAGGGAGCAGGCGAGGGCTGAGATCCCATGCCTCCTTGATCGGCGCCCCGATCTATATGATCCGTAACTGAGGTTGAAGTGCCCTCTGGGGCTTGAGGACCAATCCATGCAGCCGCGCACGTTGAGCTACCTTCGATCGAGGTTTCGGGAGTACTACATTGAGGCTTCCTTGGAGCTTCCGCCGGATTCAGCGAGCCGCGAGTGGGGCTTCGTCCTCTTCGACGGCCGCGGCATGCGGCGCCACAAGGCCTTCACGGGAAGAAGCGAGCTTGTAGACTACATCAGGAGCATGGTCCCCCAGCACGCCTACCACTCGGCAGCATACTACGAGCACCCGGGAGCTCCGACGATGAAGGAGAAGATCTGGACTGGAGCCGACCTCATCTTCGACCTCGATGCAGACCACCTGAAAGGTGCGCCCTCATCCTACAGGGATATGCTCGCCCTCGTTAAGGGTGAGACCGCAAAGCTGGTTGCCTTTCTCATGGACGACTTCGGCTTCTCTTCCGAGGCGATAGATCTCGTCTTCTCGGGCGGCCGGGGCTACCACATCCACGTGAGGGACGAGAGGGTGCGACCGCTTCTCAGCGATTCTCGAAGGGAGATCGTCGACTACCTCGCGGGAAGGGGGCTCGATATCGAGCGAATGATCTCCGAGGTCGCGCTCGTTGGAGACTCCGGCGTCATGGAAGCGCCGCAGCTCAGATGTCCTCCGGCAGGAGCGCCCGGTTGGGCTGGAAGGGTGAACAAGGCGATCCTCGGCTTTGTCGAGCACATCCGCTCCCTCGACGAGAAAGAGGCAGTCGATCTCCTCTCATCCATGAAGGGGATCGGAAAGAAGAAGGCCTCCTATTTCTACATCAGCCTCAAGGGATCCGAGGTTACCCAGAGGATCATGGAAGGAAACCTCGGCTTCTTCAAAGGGAGCTCGGAGCTCTGGCGAATCCTGATAACGCGATATCTGGAGGGCGAGGAGGTCTCTTTTGGACTGGACGAGCAGAGGGGAGAGACCGACGAGCCGGTGACCGCGGACATCAAAAGGCTGATACGTTATCCTATGAGCCTGCATGGCGGGACTGGCCTGCGGGTGACTCCAATCGGCGTTTCCGGCCTTGATCGCTTCGATCCCCTCAGGGATGCCGTGGTCTTCGGAAAGGAAGAGGTCGATATAGTCCTCTCCCGCTCATTCCGCCTTGAGATCGGGGAGATCGACGAGATGCTCGACCCAGGCCCCGCGAGGCTCCCCGCCTATGCCGCGATAATGCTGATCGCCCGGGGCGCGGCCGAGCTGGGCAAAGGTTAAGATGGATGATTGCCCCCTCTGATGATCGCTGGCCGGCAGCCTGGAAATGCCCCGGACAGCGCCTCCTGGACGGTGGAATCGATTGGATCTTGCGAACGCATTACGGGAAGAGAAGAAGACCGCCGAGCTGATCCGGCTGGATAAGGACTTCTACCGGCAGGCAGGCACCTATCAGACGGGCCTGGAGGAAGAGCTCTCGAGGATCGATGACCGCTATAGCGTCGAAGCCCAGATCATAGAGGATGAGCTCAAAAGCGCAAGGAAGAGCCTCTCCAAGCTGATCGATCTTAGAATCAAGAAGATCGTGAGAAACGCTTTGCGAAGAGCAAGCTCCACCTCGGTCGAGGCGATGGAGGGGATGACGTCTGAAGAGGAGGAGATCTACGACAGCCTCCTATCCACCGTGACCAAGGGGCGGGAGACCATCCTCGCCCATCTGATCCGCGCCAACACCGAAAAACCTTTAACGGGCAAGAAGGATATAGGCCAGGAATATTCAGCTGTGAGGTTGCTTGACAGCGTTCCCACATTTATAGGAGTGAACGGGGCGAGATACCGCCTCTCCAAGGAGGATGTGGTAGTCCTCCCTGCCGTGCATGTTAAGAACCTGTGTAACAAGAACCTAGCGCGAGAAGTGAATATCCCAAGGTGATATCCATGAAGATGCCAAAGCAGTTCAAAGCCCATTGCCCCTTCTGCAAGGCTCACACGGTACATACCGTGGAGCGAGTGAGGAGAGGCCGGGCTTCCACAATGACCCATATCGCCCGGCAGAAGAAGCGGGCCAACGGAACAGGCAACCAGGGAAAGTTCTCCAAGGTGCCCGGTGGGGATAAGCCCACGAAAAAGCTCAATCTCAGATATAGATGTAACACCTGCAAGAAGGCCCATAACCGCGAAGGCTTTAGAGTATCGCGGTTCGATCTTGTGGAGGGATGAACCTGTCTAAGTTTTTAAAGGTCAAATGTAACGATTGCGAGAACGAGCAGATTATCTTCGGCAACGCCGCCACAGCGGTGAAGTGCCTGGTCTGCGGAAGAACCCTTGCGGAGCCGACCGGCGGCAAGGCCCAGATCAAGACCCAGATAATCGAAGTTCTAGAGTGATGAGAATGGAGAGAGAGGGGTGGCCGGAGCCAGGAGACCTGGTCGTCTGCACAGTTGACCAGGTGGTCGACTTCGGCGCTTTCGTGGGCCTCGACGAGTACGCCGGCAAGAACGGCTTGATCCACATCTCCGAGGTGGCCAGTGGCTGGATCAAGTACATCAGAGACCATGTGAGGGAAGGGCAGAAGATAGTCTGCAAGGTGCTAAGCGTCGATCGTTCCAGGCATCACATCGACCTCTCCCTCAAGGATGTGAACGAGCATCAGCGGCGCGAGAAGATCCAGGAATGGAAGGCGGACCAGAAGGCCTGGAAGTGGCTGGAGATGGCCTTCGAGGGGCGCGAGGATGATCAGAAGAGGGTTGCAAACGCCCTGATCACATCCTACAACAGCCTCTACATTGCGCTCGAGGAGGCATCCCTCGGCGACCGCGAGGGCCTCGAGGCAAGCGGCCTCTCAGCCGAGGACATCGAGATCATCCAGAAGCTGGCGCAAGAGAATGTGAAGATCCCGACGGTGGAGATCAGCGGCTACGTGGATCTGACCTCCGCAGCTCCTGACGGCATCGAGGTCATAAGAAAGGCCCTGAAGCAAGTCAAGCGCCAAAAGGACAAGGACGTCACCCTCGAGGTTAGGTATGTGGGCGCTCCGCGGTACAGGATACATGTCAACGCTCCCGACTATAAGCACGCCGAGGCGGTCCTAAGGAAGGCTGCCCAGGCGATCATGAAGTACGTCGAGCAGCATGGCGGCAAGGGAACGTTCCTGCGAGAGGCATGAGATCCAAGATATTGAGGTGCAGAGAGTGCGCCCTCTATTCAATGAAGGAGAACTGCCCCAAGTGCGGTCGCCCTACGTCCACAACTCGGCCAGCCAGATACTCTCCTGAGGATCGCTACGGCAAGTACAGGCGGGCCCTGATCCAAGAAGCCGGGGAGGTGGCGAATTGAAGGAGACCGTTGTTCGCAAAATTATGGAGGTTGAGCTGGAAGCCCCCATCATGATAGAGGGGCTTCCCGGCGTTGGGCATGTGGGAAAGCTTGTGGCCGAGCATCTGATAGAGGAGCTCAAAGCGGAGAAGATCATGGAGATCTACTCCCCCCATTTCCCCCCCCAGGTGCTGGTGCTTGAGGACGGCACGGTCAAACAAGTGAGAAACGAGATCTACGCTTGTCGACCAGGCCAGGGGATTCCCGATCTCTTGATAGTCGTGGGAGATTACCAGAGCGCGACCAACGAGGGACATTACGAGCTCACAGGCATATTCCTCGATCTGGCAGAGGAGTTCGGCGTCCGGCGCATCTATACGCTCGGGGGCTACGGCACCGGCCAGTTCGTCGAGACACCCCAGGTCCTTGGGGCGACGAACCGCCTCGCCCTCGTCGAGGAGATGAAGGAGCTCGGCGTCGTCTTTCACGAGAACGAGCCGGGCGGTGGAATAATCGGAGTGAGCGGCCTTTTGGTTGGGCTAGGCGAGCTCCGGGGAATCGACGGAGTCTGCCTCATGGGAATTACGAGCGGATATCTCGTCGACCCAAAGAGCGCCCAGGAGGTGCTCAAGGTTCTCTGCAAGGCCCTGAACATCCAGGTTGGGATGCAAGCGCTCGAGGAGCGGGCGAAGGAGATGGAGCGCATCGTAGGCAAGCTCCAGGAGATGGAGAAGGCCCAGATGCCCTATGGCGGCGGAGGCGAGGAAGATCTCAGATACATCGGCTAGATCGTCGGCTAGCCTGATGGATGAGGCAATCAACCTCATGCATCTGGCCTCCTCGGCCGGCGCCGAGGAAGCCGAGGTCTTCGGCCTCTCCGGAAGGTCGATCGACGTCGACCTGAGGAAGAGCTCGATAGAGATGGCAAGCCAGAGCATCCATCGAGGCCTCGGATTGAGGGCTGTTGTGAGGGGAGCTGTCGGATTTTCGAGCACCAGCGATTTTGGCCGTCTCAAGGAGGTAGCAATTAGCGCTGTGAGGGCGGCGAGGGCCCGTGGTGGCGATGACGAGTGGCGATCGCTTCCACAATCCGGCGAGGTCTCCACGCCGGGGGACGTATTCGATCCCGTGCTGGACGTGATGGGCGCAGAGGAGGGACTTGACCTCGCGCTGGAGCTCCTGGATGGCTGCATGGCAATCGAAGGAGCAGAGCCGGTCTCAGGCGGGGTGGCCTTCGTATCAGGCGAGGAGGTCATTGTAAACTCGCTTGGGGTCGAGGTCTCGGAGAGGGGCACGTTCATCCAGGCAGCGATCGAAGCTATATCCCGTGGATCCAGCGGAGATGGTGTGGCCACAGGGTACGAGTTCGGCAACTCTCGAAGGAAGGACCTAGACCTTGAGACGATAGGGCGAGAGGCCGGCCAGATGGCCAGGCGATCGGTCGATGGCGCAAAGGCAGAGACGGGGACCTTCCCCGTGCTCCTCAGCCCCGTTGCCATGGCCGAGATGCTGGAACACATCCTGGTCCCAGCCCTATCGGCGGAGAACGTCCAGAAGGGTAGGTCGCCCTTGTCCGGGCGGCTGGGCCAGAGAATCGCCCATGAGGACCTCCAGCTGGTTGACGACGGGCTTCTTTCCGGCGGGATGGGCACATCGGGCTTCGACGACGAGGGCGTTCCATCCCATAGAAACGTCCTCATCGAAGATGGGAATCTCTTGAGCTATATGTACGACAGCTATGCCGCCGGAAAGGATGGGCGCCTGAGCACCGGAAACGCAGTGCGTGCAGGATACTCAGAGGTCCCCAGGATCGGGGTTAGAAACCTCATCATCGAATCGAGACGGCCATTCGACCTCTTGGCGGAGACCAGCAATGGGATCCTCGTCAACGGCCTCATCGGGGCTCATACGGCAAACCCAATCTCCGGCGACTTTTCGGTCGAGGCGAGGAACGCATTCCAGGTGGTTGACGGATCCCTTGCAAGGCCGATAAGGTCTGCGATGATCGCCGGAAACCTCTATGACCTCCTCTCGCAGATGGAGAGCGGGAAGGATCCTCGGCCGGTAGGCTCGATCATCACACCAACGATAAGGGTCGAGATGAAAGTCATTGGCTGATCTGCACATATGATTAAATGGTTAACTAGGAGTGAATGATCTCATGATGATCATTGGCGGGCCCTCCTCTCAGCTCCTGGCCGGAAGGGTTGCCGGCCTTATGGGCGAGGACTTGGCCCTCTGCGATTACAGGCACTTTCCCGACGGAGAGGCCTATACACAGATACTATCGGATCTCGATGAGGAGGTGGCGGTGATTCAGAGCACCCCCACCGATAGGGATATCATCTATCTGCTCCAGCTCCTCGATATCTGCAAGGATAGCCGCGTATCCCTCGTCATTCCCTACTTCGGATATGCCAGACAGGACAAGATCTTCCAGCCAGGAGAGCCCCTAACGGCTCGGGCCGTGGCCCAGGCATTGAATCCATTCCTCGAAGCGGGACGCGTCTTCACAGTCAATATACACGCCCCTTCGGTCCTGGATCACTTCAGTTCTCCCGCGAGAAACCTGGATGCAACCCTTTTGCTCGCAGATAAGATTCGCGACCTAGATCTACGCGACCCCGTCATCATATCCCCCGACAAGGGGGCGGTTCGCATGGCGAGATCCGCGGCAGAGCATCTGGGAGCGGAGTATGACTACCTGGAGAAGACTAGGCATAGCGGAAGCGAGGTCTCCATGGCTCCAAAGGAGATCCAGGTCAATGGCCGGGATCTCGTGATATGCGACGATATGATCGCAACCGGGGAGACGATGGCAACGGCGATTGCGCTTCTGCGAAGACAAGGGGCAAGAAGGGTTTACCTGGCTGCCGTCCATCCAGTCCTCACCGGGAGCGCGATCCTGAAGCTCTATCGGTCAGGCGTCGAAGCGATCCTTGCCACAGATACGCTCGACCGAGGCGTGAGCACGATCTCCGTCGCCCCCTTGATCGCAGAGACTCTCCGATCCTGAGCGGGGACAAACAAACACAAGATTTATATTTTATTATAGCCCAGTGTACCTGGATGACAGGCATATCTAAGGCAAGGCAGAGGGTTGCAACGAGGGCCTGGATCTGGGCTGTGCTGGCAGGGGCGATAATCCTTTTCCAGGGGGCATATGCCGATGTGATCCTTCCATCCCTCTCGGATGCTTCCCCCGTCAATTCAAAGCTGGAGATCGTCCTTGGCCGCGACTTGGTGAAGATCGACGTCTTGGAAGATGATGGAGCGCTCCTCTCCAGGGCCTCTGCGGAGATCGACATTCGAGCGATTGCCGAGGCCTACAGCCCAGGTCCATTAGTCAAACCCCAGCCGCTCGATGTGATATTCCTCGTGCCCGAGGGCGCGGAGAAGATCGATGTCTCGGCAGATGGACAGGGGCTTGAGTTCAGCTATCTGGAGAACGCGTCCGAGTTCATCGAGGAGAACGTGGCCTACGCATCCTATTACGAGGAGTACCAGGCAATAAGGTTTCAAGTGCCGTGGGCGAGGAGCTCTAGCTGGCTGCAGGACCATCACGAGATGAGCACGAAGATCCTTGTGGCTTACGATTGCATCCCAGAGGCCACAGCCGCTGGGTACATGCTCCGCTACGGCCTGATACCCCTTGCCTACGAGGAGATAAGGGTGGACATCCGGTTGCCAGCGACTGCAGAGGTCCTGGATACCCATCCGGAGATGGCAATCTCTCGAAACGAGAGCGGGGTTTATCTGGAACTGCTGGATATGGAGCGCTACGGGGTGAGAGATCCTTTAACAGACGTAGAAGTCGGCTTCTCGATCCGCTAGCGGTCGAGAGGTCGATCGTTGGGATTCCTTTGCCCTTGCGACGATTCCAGCCCATGCCCATCGAATGCAGGTAGTGCCTGCTATTCGGCCCTTCGCCATCCATCGTTCGCCGGGATGCGATTGCCCGTCATTGAGCGTCCCGTCGTGCCTTATGACCCCCTGACGAGTTTCGATGCCGAACCGACCTTGGGACAACGAATTTATACTTAATGATTCTAAAAACAACGCCTAGGGAGAGTCCCTGTATCTGACTTTGTGTGGTATTAAATGAGACCTATTTATCCCATCCTCATGATGCTCCTCCTGATAAGCACAGCTGGCTCCCAGCTTGTTCCAGACAGGGAGCGGTTCGATATCGAACTCCATCCTGGAGAGATGATCGAGAAGAGCCTCACGCTTACAAACGTCGGCGATAAGCCTGTCGAAAAGATCGATTGCAGCCCAGTTGGCGGCAAGGCAAAGGATCTGATATTGATCGATATATCGGAATTCGAGTCCCTTGATCCGGAGGACGACGAGGACATCTCCATAATCTTCGCGATATCGCCGGAGACCGAACCAGGGACCTATCCTGGAATCGTGTATATATTCGACGATGCTTCGCCCTCCATGCCTCTCGCAATCGAGTTTTGGGTGTTGGTGACGAAAGAGGACGCATACGGCGTCAGCCTCTCCGTCAATGATGCTTCGGAGACCTCGGTCTCTGCAGATCCCGATGAGCCCATGGAGCTCGACTTGCTGGTGAGAAATACCGGCCGATTCCGTGACGTCATCTCTCTCGATATCCAGAGCATGCCACCCGATTGGTCGGCAGTGCTCTTCGACGGCGAGGATCCTGTGGACCTTCCCTACGATCTCCCGCTGCCGTCGGGGACGAATCATCCCATGACGCTCCAGATACAGGGCACTCCCAGCAGTTCGGGGGATGTGTTGGTCGCTGCCACATCGATGGGAAACAGGTCGAAGAACGCCACTGTCGTGGTCTCAATGGATGTGGCGCTGGAAGTCCAGGGATACGACGTCAAGATAGAAATGCCAGAGAAAATGGTGGCCAATCGCAAGTACGATTGCTCCTTTGGCATAGTGATGTGGAAGGAGGAGATGGTCAGCGTGATGGCGAGGGCCCCGGCGGGTATCTTGGTGATCCCCTCATCACAGCTGGTCTCATTGAAGCCAAAGGAGATGGGAACGACCAACTTCAGCATCATGCCGACCGAGCCCGGGGATTACGTCCTCAGGTTTGAGATGGTGGACTCCAAGGGAATTCCAATTCCCCCCGAGGAAGTGATAATCGAGGTTGTCGAGCCCTCACAGATGGTCATAATTACTGCGGACGATCTTGTACACACAAGCCTTGCCTCCCTGGCTAGCTTCGAGGAGATGATCCCTGTAGTCGCGGTGAATGCGCAAGGTCTCGGCAGGGCGGAGATCGACGCTGTCAAGGCCCACACCCAGGTGTTGATCCTTGGCAACTCCTCGATCGTTCCCCCAACCATGGAGCAGGAGATCTCGGGCCCTGACACGATAAGGATCGCTGGAGATGATCTCTGGCAGACGTCCTGGCTCTTCGCCGCCCAAATGTGGCAAAACGGCACATCTACCGTGGTCATCTCCGGCCCAGGGGAGATGGATGTATTCTGGGCCTACACCCTCGCAGAGAGGATTCAAGCACCTCTTATCATATGGGACTCTTCGCCCTGGCAGGATTGGAAGCAGGTTGCCCAGAACCTGACCGAGAGAGAGGTCGGGCTCGAAGAGGCCTTGCTGGTGGGAGATATCGATATGCGTATACGCCAAGACCTCGAGGAGATGGGCATCAGAGCTCAGGGGGTGGTCTAGATGAGAACTCCATTGATGCTGATGCTATTCATCGTGCTGATCCTGCCCGGCGTCTCCGGGCTTGAAAGGGGCATCAAGGTCGCCGACATCGAGGACGTGATCCTCGTTGGCGGTTCGGACTGGCACGGCGCCGTCGCGGCAACTCCCCTCGCCGTATGGTCGGAGGAGGGCCGCACGGTCGCAAATCCCCTGCTCATCCTTCCCCGCGAGGTGATGGCAGGCGACCGCATAGGTTGGGTCGAGGCAATGGAAATCGAGCGCTACGGCGTGGTGCCAGTTTTGCATGCCCTCGCCTCAGCGAATATCTCCGCGATCGTCATCCACGCCGATGGTGACCTTGCCAAGGATATGGTCAAGGCAGCCCAAAAAGAGGGGATCAAGGCCTACGTCACTGCCACCCTGGAGCCCCCCGCGGCCGAGAGCTTAAACGGCATCTCGAACCCTTCATCGCTTGACCAAGAGGAGTATGAAAGGGATCTCCCCCGCTATGCCAAGACGCTCTTCTTCGAGGAGATGGGCCTTACACAAGGGGAGAGCGCTCAGAGGGATGGAAGCTGGCAACAAGTCAGCCGTCTGAATCCGGACCTCTCAGGCGATCTGTTCTGCCCGGTGAATCCAGAGGCGAGCGAGTACCTATTCGACAAGATCGAGGTGCTCGTCGAGGAGTACAAGGTCGATGGGATCGTCCTATACGATTTCGGTTTTGAGGGCGATGACTACTGTTTCTGCCAAGTCTGCAAGGATGAGTTCTACAGGGATACGGGGATCGACCTGACCAAGATATCATCCAGCCGATATAATATGGAGCGATGGAAGGCATGGAGGGAGGAAAAGGTCCTGGAGATCGCCCGTGAGGCGCGAAATATCACATCCGACCTCGGCCCGGTGGAGCTCGGCGTTGCCCTGAAAAGCCCCCTCGATAGAAGCCAAGGTTATAGCTATCAAGGGCTATCTCAGATAGCCGACTTCGTCATCCTCTCCCCGATCACGCCTGAGGAAGTCAACATGGCCTCTCTGATCTCGAAAACTCCATTCTATGTGAGGCTCGCAAACGATTACGTGGAGCACACGATATCGACCCAGAACGTCGAGGGCGCGGTCTCATACATAGAGGAGCTCATAGAGCGCGGCGCAGCTGGGATGGCCTTCGAGTATAACGTGGTCTACACACCGCTCTGGTCCGAGCTTGAGCCCCCAACGGCCTCGGCCAGATGGCTTCTGGATACGCTTGACGGAAGAACCCTTGGCATAGGCGATGTCTCCTGGAACTGCTCGGCGAGGATCAAGGCCAATAACAGCTATGAGATGGCGGCTTTGATCAGCCGGAGATGGGAGAGCTCCCCTGGGGCGGTTCTTGTGGGTGAGAACTACAGCTTGGCCCTCGTAGGATCTGTCCTCGCATCCTATCTCAACTGGCCACTTCTGTTCGTGGGCGAAGGGCTCCCGGATGAGACGGCCTCTGCCCTGAAGGGACTTGGGGCAACCGAGGTCGTCTCCTACGGACCGCTCTCTTCGCGGGCAGAAGAGGAGATAGCAAGGCTCAACCTGACCGTCATCCCGGGAGATTCCGACCTCCTCTTGAAGGAGATGGGCGATGCCGATATGATCGTCATGGCCAACTCGCGGGACCGATCCCTCATCTCGCCGAGCCCCAAGTCCGAGATCAGGCGTGCCAAGGTTGGGGATATCCTTGTGAGCACGGAGATGAGCTCGGGGTGCATCCCCTCGGATAGGGCAGGGGAGCTCGTCCGCCTGAACATCACGCTGACCAACCTCGGCGAAGAGGCGGTCGAGGAGCTCTCCCTGGTCGACCTATTCCCCGCCGGAAGGTACATTGGATGGTATAGCCAAAGTCTGGGTGAGGTGGAGCTGACCGATCCACTGAACGGCAATGGATATGATGTGGAGGTGGCGTTCTTTGAAGGTTCGCTTCTCCTCTGGAAGGTGGGCACTCTAGAAGAGGACGAATCGGCTAGCCTGAACCTCGATGTGGATATCCTCCACCCCCTGGACGCAGGCTGGGTTCAGCCCCTTGAAAGCGGCATGACGATCTCCCACAAGGACCTTAGGCAGAACGTCACCACTGGCAAGGCCGCAAGCTGGCCGATAACGAACGTGACCTATCCGTTGACGATGCCCGTTGGTATCGCCAAGATCACCTGGTCAGTTGAGAAGACGCCCGACTACACAGGCATCGTCATGGAAGGACCGGACGGGTGGGTCGGCCGGGTGGAGATCGACGATTGTGCACCCGATCGGCTCTATCAAGCCTCGGTGCCCCTTCCCAAGCCCGGGAACTGGACGTTCTTCATCGAGGCCGGAAACGGCTACTACCACTCGACTGAGAACTACACAATACGGGTGAGGTCGAGCATTAGGCCCCTCAACGTCACGGCCTTCAGCCATACTTTTGTCCCCCGCCTCTCGATGGTTGCAGCCCCGCTGGCCGCTGCCCGTCGCGCCCTCATCTATGACGTCGCACGCGATCCACAGAACATAGATCCAATCGAGGTGGAGGAGGAGATGAACGAGTGGATCAAGGATCTCGATCTCACCCCAAGCTATCTGGCAGTGGTGGGCGATCCGGGATCGATGCCCTTCATCTCCACAGGCCTGGATCAGACAAACTCCGCGTCCGTCACTTACGAGATCTACAGGGACTACAGAATAATAGGTGAGGACGACAACTACACAGAGACCGCTGTAGGAAGGATCTTGGGCCTCAGCGTCTACGATGCATCTCAGATGGTGGCCCGAACGCTCGCCTATGACCGCCTGGCGGGAGATTGGAAGGATCGCTCCCTCGTCATATCGACGCCTTCTGAATGGCCCTGGAACCCCATCCCGCTTCGAATAGGGGAGTATCTGGAAGAGGCAGGATTCGATGTGCGCAACCTGAACTGGGAGGAGGCAACATCCCAGCTGGTCACATCATTGATGAGCAATGGGGAGAATGTGGTCCTCTTCGACCATCACAGCAACGAGAGATCCTGGGGCCTCTCTTACTGGTCCATGATCGACTCGGCCCTCGACGAGACCCAGGTCAAGCAGCTGGTTCTCGCACCCCAGACGACCACAACCAACTCCTGCCTCAGTGCAAGGCTGAAGGGCTACACAATCGAGGTGGGGGGGACAGATATGTATGTCCCCGCCCGCCTAGACGACTCGATTGCCTTGGCGTTCATCAGGGCAGGGGCTGTGAACTACTTCGGAGCGGTCGCCCTTAGCTGGATCTTCATCTCCGACGACTATCCCAAGAGGTTCTATCAAGCCCTTGTATATGAGAACGCGACCGTGGGCCAGGCCATGCTCAGGGCAGACGACCTTTATCTTATGAAGATGAAGCGTGTGGAGTCCCTGGGCGACCTGGACCGGGTGGAGGAGGGGCTTCCCAAGTGGGACTACTCCGTAAGCGAGATGCTCAACCAGACCGCAAAGGAGTTCATGCTGCTTGGAGATCCCTCGTTCAGGCCAGCCATGATGGAAGCTCCAAGGCAGCCCTTCGAGATGGAGGCGAACGTATCGGACGAGGAGGCAAAGGTCTCGATCGAGCCACTATCCGAGATCGGCACTGACTGGCTCTACTGGATCGACCTTGAGACGACCGATGGAAAGTTGATGCTAAACGCCCCGCCCGCCCTCATAGGAGAGGTCGCCCTTCCGCGAGACTCCGAGGAGGTTGTCGTAAAGGAGAACGGCCGTGCGATCTGGCATGACGAGGATATACAAGGAGAGGAGATCCTCGTGAGCTGGCCGGTCGTGCGCCCGAGGCTTGGAGAACGGCGTGACTTCACAGTTGAGTTCAAGGTCGTCCCAGGTCAAGTCCAGGTGATAAACGTAACCTCGGGCTGGAACATGGTCTCGTTGTACCTCAACCCCAGGGACGCAACCCTTGCCAAGTATCTGAAGAAAAAACCCTATCGGGGCATATTCACAATGACCGATAGGGGCTGGCGATACACGCTCCGGGACTCGGATGTGAGCAACCTGACGACTATCGAGCCTGGCCAGGGATACCTCATCGACAGCTCCGAAGGCTTCACAGTCGAGATCCAAGGAAAGCCGGTTGAGCTGCCCTATCGCCTGAAGCTTCATAGCGGATGGAATATGATTGGGGTTCCCCTAAACGAGACCTATCTAATCGGAAACATCACCGTCGACGCCGAACACAAGAGGTACAGCTACTCTGAGGCGGTGGAAAAGGGCATGATCTCCGCCTTCCTCTGGGCTTACGAAGACGAAGGCGAGTGGTCGTATCTGGGAGAGAGCGACTCCATGATCCCAGGCCGGTCGTATCTCATCGAGGCGAGGGAGGACTGCCGGCTGGAGTTCGATTGAGAGGAGGAGGCTTCTGCAGGGGGGGGGCAATGGCCTCCCCTGCTCCATCGAAAGAGTTCGAGGTTAATCACCTCCCGGGAGAAAAGGATATTTTCGTCAAACCGCAACGGCGCAACCCCGCAACAACCTTACCTCCCACTCATTTTGGCACATAGAACCGGAACATAGCGATCTGTTGTGCATAAGTAGGTATATGGGCAATTAGCGATAACCAGCATCAATCGCCTCACTTGTGCCTAATCAATGAGGAACTCCGGCAACAATCTGCCGAAGTTCACGCCCCAAGATTAGAATCTCTCTTCATTTCAAAGAAAAAGCTTCGCAAGATATCGTTTTTCATCCTTTGTGCATGAGCCCGCCGGGATCATGAACGTGTCGCATGAAATGGCGGCGGCGAGCCCTGCTTTCCTCCTGGATGGAGATGCTTCACTTCCTCCTTCTATAGAGCTCCCGCATCATCTCGCGATGCATGGTTGCAACCATATCTCCCTGGATTCCAAGGAGGAAAAGCTGGAAGCCGACGATTATCAGTATGGCCGTGAGGATTGTGAGTGGGATGTGCTCCGTCCTGTCGGCCATCCACTCACAGACCACATAGATGCCCGTCAGGAATCCGGCAGCCCCGAAGAGCGACCCCATCAGCCCAAAGTAGAACAGGGGGTTGAGGGTCTTTGCCATCCTGTAGATCGTGAGGATGATCCTCGGGCCATCCCGAAATGGGCTGAGCTTGGTCTCGGTCCCCTTGGCCCGGGGCTGATAGGTTATGGGCACCTCTTCAATGCGTTGCCCCTTCTTTATGCTCTCGATGGTCATCTCCGACTCGATCTCGAAGCCGGACATGGAGAGATCGAGCGACTGCACACCGTATCTCGTGAAAGCCCTGTATCCCGAGAGGATATCTGCCAACTGCACGCCGTAGATCACACCGAAGAGGAGGTTCACCATTCGATTGCCCAACATGTTGATTCGCTTCAGCGCCCCTCCCCTCAGATTGCCCAGGCGGTTGCCCACCACCTGTTCAGCCCTTCCCCCCTTCAGCGGCCCAAGCAGCTTATGAACCTCGGAGGGCAGATACGTGCCGTCCCCATCTATCAGGACGATGTAATCCTCCTCGATCACCCTAAAGGCCTCCTTCAAGGCCTGGCCCTTGCCTATGCCGCTCTGATCCATCACCCTCGCCCCGGCCCGGCTAGCGAGCGCAACGGTATCATCGGTGCTGTGGCCGTCTATCACGAGGACATTGGAGAAGCCAAGGGAGATGAACTCCTCTACAACGGCCCCTATGGACCCTGCCTCGTTTAGGGTCGGTATCAGTATGCAGACGTCATCGTTGCTCAAGCCAATTCATCTCGGGATAGTGAGGATGGGGGAAGGCATTAAATAGGTTTTGAGGATTGATTCCGGCCCGCCCTAATCATGAGATGAGGTATATTCCCGGGACCATCAGCAAGACCGCGCAGACCTTCATCCCAAAAGCTGCTCCTTTCACCTCCTCATCCATTGCAGAGGGGAGAATCCTGGAGAGGGAGGCGACCATGAAGAGGACCATGAGCGGCTGGAGGGCGTAGACGGAGGTTACGAGCGCAATCGAGCCCATATTAGTTGAAAATATGGATGAAGCCCTTCCGATGAAGTCGAGCATCTCCTCAAGGAGCACCGCCAGCTTGACCGCGCAACCCTGTTTGAATATCTTGCGGACCTCACATCTCCTGCCAGAATCGATCAAGAGGAATGGCACGATTGAAAGCCCTCCAATAGAGGTCCATATCACCATCTGCCATTCATCCATGAATAGGAGGAGGTACTTGGAGGAGAGCGAGCAGATCGTGGCCGTGGCCCAGAAGGCCAATAGGAAGGGGAACGCCGGCGAGTGCAAAATCCGACCCTCCTTTGATGGGCGATACGATGCTAGAGCTGCGCTTGCTATCAAGAGCAATCCGCCTGCGCAACTTGCCACGGTCAGCCTCTCATCGAAGAGTGCTGCAGCCGCCGGAAAGACGAATAAGGGGTAGACGAAAATCTGGGCCGTCACCCTAGAGACCTCCTCGACCTCCAATGCCATCACATATGAGATCACCATCAATCCCTCCAGAGATCCAACGATCAAAGCGAGGACGGTCCAGGGATATACGACCACGCACCCTTTCCAGAGGACGACAAAGATGCTGAAGAGCTGTTGCACCAACATGATTGCCACGAGATAGGAGAGCGAGTCCTCGATATGCCTGCTTATCAATACCTTGTCCAGTATGCCTGTCGCCGAGAATGAGGCGCAACCCGCCAGGGAAATGATGATCCAGCTCATAATTGGCCTGCCATTTGATTATACCTAACATATATAAATGGAGGCCACAGCATATATTATTTTTCATTGTAGGCCTCGCGAGAGGAGACGAGTATGATACCAACAGTGCCTGATATGCCCACGGTAGGCCTCCGTAAAGACAATTTTAAATAAATGAGTGACTTACGAGAGGATCAGTTATTAATATTATTAAAATATAGATATTATAAGGACTCCGAATTGCGTTCTAGCGGTTTTCCACGAGACGAAGTCCTTTCAGATGCAACAATTCAGCCCAGCTCGTCTCACAGCAATAAGATGCGTCTTCAACAAGGACATGCCCACGAGGCATGGCTTATTAAAAAGTTGGAGGTCTGCTAAATGGTTGCGTCATCACTTCAAACGCTTCACAATCTCAAAGATCTGTCTTAGGGTATGCTCATTGCTCTCTGTGAAATCGAATGGCGAGTTTGTAAAGGGTTTGAAGTAAACGGGAACATCGTCGAGACGGTAAAACGTTCCATCGCACTCCATTGCATCGATTACTCCCGGGAGGACGACATTCGAGACCATCGTCATCGGGCACGGTGCGATATCGATGCAAGCCACGGGAATCTCCGCCATATACTCTGCGCAGCTAGCAGGAAAATGCGAAGCCAGATCTGCTGAGACCACAAGCATAGCATCCACATCTCGTTCTCGCAAAAGGTCTACGGCAGTGAACTCGCCCGGGTTGTACCGGGGATAACCTCTGGCAAAGTCGAGCCCGAAGGGATAGCCGTAAAGGTACGATGCGATCTGGTTGAAGCCTGCCACGTTACAGTGACCGCGCAAGGCCCCTATCGCGAACTTCGTGTGAGAGTTCAGCTCCTTTACCAGGTTGAATGCAAGCTCGGCGTTCCTGTGTTTGCCGTAAGACGAGGCAATTCCCAGGCCGACATAAATTGCACCATAATTGCAGCCCAGCATCGTCTCCAGCATCTCTTCCATCAATGAGATGGAAACGCCCGTTATCTCTTCGACCGATGGATGTGGCTGCTTTCCATGGAGCATTGTGAGTAATGCGGACAGAAGCTCATAATCGGTGTTGGGACGAAGCTGAATATGGAGATCGGAATTCTCGGCCGTGATCGTTCTTCTGGGATCCACGGTTATTATCGTCCTATCGAACCGCCCCCTCCTCGTCCAGTAACCGCGCGGATAAACGGCATACCGGGACATGTGTCTGGGCATGGATTCCATTGGATTGGAGCCCCAGTAGATAACCAGGTCGGACCTGGACTTGCCCTGGCCAGCTGTTGCGCCCACGCGCCCAGCCTCCTGAATGCCCATGGCTGTCGGTCCGTGGCAGACCGTGGAATTCGAGTCGACGACCGCCCCCAGGTACTCGCCAATATGGAGACCAACCTCCATTGCCTCAGAGGAGGTCTCGCTGCCCATGAAGAGAAGAGGCCTCTTGGCATCGGTTAGGATCTCAGCAGCCCGCGAGATCGCCTCATCCCAGGAGCATTTCCTTGTTGTGCCGCCATTCCTGATAAATGGCTCCCTAATCCTATGCTTGCTTGCGACCTCCTGGAATTTCGCGTTCCCCATCTTGCAGGCGTTCTTTACCGTGATCACGTCTCCAGTGAAGTCCACTTGAATATCGTCGCAGGAGGCCCCGCAGACCGGACAGATCAAGTTCTTGAAGGTCATTTCCCGCTCCCCACATATAGCCTGAGGACAAGCTCTTCGGCGCTAACGACTTGATCCTCGGTGGGCTCGATTATCACCGGAAATCCTTTGTAAAGGGGCGAGCCTGTGGAGAAAGTCTCCGGCTCCACGACCACGTTCGCCCAGATGGATCTGGGCATGAATACATGGCCTGACATCACTGAATCCGACGCTTTGGAGTGGACGACTACGCTGTATCTTCCATCCCGGGTAGCCACCCTAACCTTCTCGGGCAAGCCTAACCTCGCATAGTCACCCGAGTTCATCTCGCAGACGGCGCACTCATCCATGTAATCCTCGGTCAGCTTGCACCCGCCTTTGGCAAGCCTTCCCTCCTCGATAGTGCTTCCCGTGTTGAGCAGAAAGTCATTCATCATCTTCTCACAATCCCAAATCGACCCCATAGACACAAATACATTGAGCACAGCCTCCATTTGCTACGCCACCCCGCCCCCAGATACGTAAAGAACTCCTTTGGGATTCTTACTTATTGCATAATCTCCTAACAACTTATTAAAGATCCCCACAAGATGGTTTTCGCCGAGAACCGGGCCGTCTTCCTGGCCCGCATCCATAAATCCGGGAGATAACTGCCTTATGCCGCCACAGATGACGATCATCCCTCCGTTCATCTCGGCTCCCACGCCGCGAACGGCGGTGCCATGGACTATGATAAATCCTCCCGCCTGACGTATGCCGCAGAAGTTCTCGACGTCTCCGCCTACGACTATCTCTCCGCCGGCAAGGCCGCCTCCAAGCTGGCTCCTGGCGGTTCCCCCGATCAAAATCCTGCCGCCTGACATGCCCCGCCAGCTTCCCCTGTAAGCAGAGCCTACATGGTCCCCAGCGTCGCCTTCTATCTGCAGCAGGCCGCCTTTCATCTCCATCCCTGCCCAGGAGCCTGCATTGCCCTTCACGAGGATGCTTCCTCCGGACATCTCTGAACCTACGTGCATTCCGACAGATCCACGAATCTCGATTCTTCCGGCATTCATGGAGTGACCGATATGCTTTACACGAGATACATCTCCATCGATCAGGATCGAGGTCTCCTCAGGAGAGCCGTCTTCCCTAACAGCAACCTCGAAGAACTCCGAGAGCGGATGATTTGTTGGTCCCTGCCAGACGACGAGCCCTTCGATCTCCTCCTTCGATCTGCATGCAAATGTCTCGGGGTTGATGACCTCGGCCTCGACCATGATCCCGATCTCTCCCTTGGGCCGGAGAATGACCTCCATTATTATCAGCTCCTCCTTGCAGCGTCAATGGGCCGGTTAACCGATATCGGCACGGGATTTTTTAGGCACTTCCCTGGTACAGGATAGTTGGCAAAGCCCACGGTATAGTACTTGAACCACTCATTTACATCGGCGAGCATCTCCGTCTCCAGGTCCTCATCCACATGGGGAGAGCAATAGAACCTGTTTCCATCTAAAACGCTCACGATCTCGCCCTTGCAAGCTATGACCTCGCCATCTTTTACCGTGTACTCCGGCCGAGAGAAGGCACGCTTGATCGCGGCATAATCGTTAGAATCAAGCGTCGTTGGATTGAGATCCAAGACCGTTACATCTCCGTCCGCACCTGCACTTAGGTGTCCTTTTCTGTTGGCAATGCCAATGGTCCGCGCCTGGTTGGCCCTCGTAACTATAGCGATCTCGTAAAGGCTCATCTCTCGATCCACTGCAGGCAGGCTGGACCGATCCTGAGCCCATTTATGACATTCCTTGAAGGTATCCTCCCGCGCCTTTCGGGACATGAGCCAGGCGATGACCTCCGGATACTGGGTAAAGACGCCGCCGTTAGGGTGATCTGTGGTCATTATGGTCTTCCAAGGATCCTTGATCAATAGCATAAGCTCGAGGCCCATAGCCCACTGGACGCTGTTGATGGGGCTGCTTTTCATGTAGGTATAGGGGATGACTCCAGATCCGCATTCCATCTCAATATCGCTGTTTGACCATTTCTGGCCGGATAACATGTACAAGTCGTGGATGGCCGGGCCGTCGCCTGTCATGGCCGTGCCTGGGCCAAAGGGAACGGCCCCGTTGTCGATCACCACATGATCCACCTGGTTAATGTAGTGCACCAGATCCTCCACTCCGGAGCAGAAGTCCCGCCAAGAGGTTCCGCCAAAGGAGTTGAATTGAGCATGGGCGAGGTAAATGGTCTGCCTTCGGCTCGCATCCATCTTCGTCTCAGGCCAGTGAAGGTCGGTCTTAGTTCGAGGCTCCAGTCCTTCCATGATCTGGAGCGAGTCTCGGGTGATCTCCCAATTCCCTGGATGTCCCAGGTTGTTGGCATGCAGGTGCAGGGAGATGGGCAGGCCCAAGAGCTCGTTTACCTCTGCTAGACCTCGGATCACCTCTCGCGGGGTAACCTCGAAGTGGATATTTGGCTCATCGAGGCTATGCACATTCTGAGCCCACCCCCAGTTCTCCACTCCTGCCGGATTTACGCACTTGATGCCATAGCCCTTGTGCGTGCGAAGCATCCAGGCAACGTATGCAGCTGCCTTCTCGATCTCCCCGTCCCGCAAGTAGCGCATGATGAACCAGTTGTTGCCAAGGACCATGTAAGCGCCCATATCTAAGATGGGCGTAGCCCTCATCTCCTCATGTGTGTGGCGGGCCTCCAGGGGCGGCATTGCAGCTTCGAATACGGTGGTATAGCCCATGGCAGCGTAGTCATAGCCCTGCTTGTAAACGGAAGGGATGGTATAGCCGCTGCCCGAATGGGTCAAGGCCGTCTTCTGCCTGACGAACTTGTAATGATCCTCAGGGCGCATTAGCCTTCCAGCGTTCACCTTGGTGCCTGCTACGTGGGCGTGGGAGTCGACACCACCAGGCATGACGGTCTTGCCGGAGGCATCGATTACCCTTGCGTCCCTCTTTTCGGCCCCATAGAGATCGGCGACGACCTTCCCATCCTTTATGAAGATGTCCTTAATCTCCCCGTCGATCTCATTAAGAGGATCGAAGACGTAGCCGTTTCTGATGATGGTGGTTGCAGCCATTTATTCAACCTCCCTTCTTTCTAGCCATATCGCCTCTACTGGGCAGATCATAGCGCAGGTGGCGCAGGAGCCGCAGACTTCCTGATCCACCACCTTAACAGAGCCGTTCAAGACCTCTAGCAGTGGCAATTCATCCAGCTCGTTGAGATGGCCAGAAGCGAGATAGGGGTCGGAGAGGGCATTTACTGGACAGGCGATGACGCAGTTTCCGCAGCCAAGGCATGCATCCTCGTTCGTTCGGAGGACGGAAGTGCGAGATGGTCGAAAAGCAGGCTCCGAGAGCTTCTTCTCGAATGCCTTCTTGCCCAACATCTCGGGGATTATGGAGATCTTGCATACGGTGATTGCCCCTACCGGGCAGGCCAGGGCACATGCTCCGCAGTAGATGCAGGCATCCTTTCGATGGGATACCTTCTCCACGATCTCGCCCGGCCCCCATTCCTTGTTGAAGAGGGCGTTTGCGGGGCATGTGTGCACGCAGGTCAGGCAGGCCTGGCAGACATCTTCATCCCTGAAGAATTCGCCTGCAAAGGGCTTTTGGAAGGAGATGGCACCCACGGGGCAGACCGCTTCGCACCAGCCGCAGTGCACGCATGCATTGAGGTCTATCGAGGTTTTGCCGCTTATCTTAAGGCTGCCGTCCACGGCGAGCCCCCGGCCTTTTATCTCGATGCAGCCTTGAGGACAGACCTCGACGCACAGGCCGCAGTGAACGCATAGCTCATTGACGGATGTCGGCAAGAGGGCAACGCTCAGGTAGGAGCCATCCTTCTTCGCCTCTCCTGCCTTTTGGACCTCCAGCGCCCCTGTTGGACATACGCGGGCGCACAGAGCACAGAAGACGCATGCTCCAGTCATTCGTTTCTCGATGAAGTTCTGATCGATCAGCCCGCGGGCCACAGCGCCGACAGCACCTATGACGAGCTCGCCCTTGGGGCAGATCTGGACGCAGGTCCCGCAGCCGATGCACTTCTCCGGCAGATAGACCTGCTGCGTGTCCTCCCTGGATTCCAGTAAAACCTCTTTCATCCTCTCCCTGCCTATTGGCTTCGATTATACGTCGGGACGGGTTAAAGATGTTTTGCACAACGGCTTATTAAAAAAAGGAATGCAACCAAATAAGCTAACCTGAAAGGGAGCTTATATAAAAAGTTATATAGTTATGGTTCATTTTGCTTCCGATCAAATCAGGGAAGCGCCTCAATTCTGCAGGCTGCAACCTTGTACTCGGGGATCTTGGAGATGGGATCGAGGGCGTCGGATGTGATAATATTGGTTCCTTGCCAGTGAAATGGCATGAAAGCCATGCCGGGCTTCACCTTGTCCGTTATCCTGACCTTGCAATCGGTCTTGCCGTTTCGCGTCTCCACATTGACCATCTCCCCCTCGAGGATCGACATTTGGGATGCATCTTCCGGGCTAATCTCGATATAGAGGTCCGGGTCTCTCTCGAGCAAAGAGGGGCTCCGCCGCGTCATAGAGCCGCTGTTATAGTGAACAACTATCCTCCCCGTCATAAGCAGAATTGGAAACTCGGGGCTGGTCACCAAAGCAGGAGGCTTATTCTCCACCGTGGCGATCCTGGCCCTTCCATCGGGGGTTGAGAACCCCCCCTGGTGAAGGATCGGCGTTCCTGGATGCATTTCGTCCGGGGACGGCCATCTCAGGCCGCCAATGACCGAGATTCTTCCTTTGGTCATGCCTTTATAGATGGGAACAAGGCGATTTATCTCTTGTAGCACCTCGGAAGCGTTGGCATAATCGAAGCCAAGTCCGAGCCGCCTGGCGATCTGGTTGATAATCCAGAGCCCCTCCTTTGCGTCTCCGATTGCTGGGACTGCCTGGTCGATCCACTGAACCCTGCGCTCCATCGAGGTATAGCTCCCGTCCTTCTCCGCCCAGGCTGCCGCAGGCAAGACGACGTCCGCCATCTGTGCTGTCGCGGTCATGAAGATCTCTTGAACCACCAGGAAGTCCAGCTTCTCAAATGCCCTTTTGGTCTTTCTTAAATTGGCATCGCAGATGATAGGATCCTCGCCGATGATGTACATGGCCTTCAAAGAGCCCTCGAGGGCAGCTTCAGTCATCTCCGTGGAGGTCAGGCCCGGCCCATCTGGCAGATTCGATGCCTTCCATGCGCCCTCAAAGAACTCAACGGATTTGGGATCCGAGGCCTTCCTGTAGCCGGGATAGAACTCAGCCATCGCCCCCATATCGCACGTTCCCTGGACATTGTTCTGGCCTCGCATGGGCCAGACGCCGGCACCGGGGCGTCCGATCTGGCCGCAGATCAAGGAGAGAGTTGCGCAGGCCTTCACGTTGTCCGTGCCGCAGACATGCTGGGTGATCCCCATGGAGTAGAGAAGCGCAGAGGCGGGAGACCTGGCATAGGCCCTGGCCGCCCTGATTATATCGCTTGCGGGAATGCCTGTGAGCTTTGCTGCCTCTTCCAGAGAGTAGTCCTGCAGGCTTTTTTTGAGATCCTCGAAGCCAACCGTCCTTTCGGTGATGAAATCCCTGTCTTCCAGGCCTTCGTCGATTATCACCTTCATCATTCCACGCAAGAGATCGATGTCGCTTGCGGGCTTCAGCCTGAGATGAATGTCGGCCATCCAGGAAGTTGATGTGATCCTGGGATCTGCAACGATGACAAAAGCGCCCAAATCCCTGGCCTTCTGGACCCAGCGGGATACCACGGGGTGCGCTTCGGTGAAGTTCGTGCCTATCGCAAAGATGCAGCCGGAGTTCTCGAGGTCTGCCAAATTATTGGTCATCGCGCCCGTTCCAAGGACAGCCCCCAGGCCTACGACCGTAGGGGAGTGGCATAGCCGGGCGCAGTTATCCACATTGGGGGAGCCTAGCAGCCGCGCCATCTTCTGGAAGGCGTAGTTCTCCTCGTTGTTGCACCTCGACGATGCCAGAAATCCGACGCTTCCGGGTCCATGAACATCGATCGTTCGCTTCAGCCCTTGAGCTACCAGGTCCAAGGCCTCGTCCCAGGATATCCGCCTCCATTCGTCGCCCACCCTCTTTTGAGGATACCGGAGCCTCTCTTCATGGTTGAGAAACTCAAGAACGGCATTTCCCTTAGGGCAGAGGGCGCCTTCGTTAGCTGGATGATCCAGCATATACTCGATTCCTGTCGCCTTACCCCCCTCGACTTCGAGGAAGAAACCACAGCCTACGGCACAATAGGGACACACTGATGCACATAGCTTCTTTGCCATTGATAGATCACCGACTAGGCAGGTTTTCGGAGGCTACGAACGAGTCGACCCATTCATACAGCTTAGGCAGAAGGTCTCGCCATCTTTTTGGATGAAACTTTCTTTGCAGCATTCACAAATCGCTATCTCCTTTCTCGGCTTCTCTGGAACATCGAGATCCACGATCTCCCATGTGTACAGGCTCTCGCCTGCTGAAAGGAGGATTGGGACCACCTCGGAATGCGGGACCTTCTCGGTCTTCATAAACCAGGCATGAAGCCTGGAATAGCGAGCGGTCTTTAATGGATCGAGCATTATTCGCACTCCCGTGACCTTTGTCCCCACAGGCGCGCGCTTGCTTACGGTAACCGCCATCTTGCCATGGTCCATGATCTTCAGCCCCTTGTTGCCTATAGTTGCTCCCGCAAGCACCTGAAACGGATCGGGAAGACAGTTATATGTCTCGCAGGTGACGAAGAGCCTATCCCCCTCTGATGCCTCGAGAACCCTTCGAGCGATGTTCAGCATCTGGATGCCTACCAAGGCTCCTGTGCTAAGATAACCGTGAAATGGCACTACCTTCTCCACCTGAGAAAGCATCTCGGGATCGGCGATCTTCTTTAGGATCTCCTCCATACAGAATCCTCTCGGGCGGTCTATGCCGGTCCAAGGCTTAAGAAGTTTTGCATAATCGCTAACTTCAGATCAAGATGTAATCACATGTGTTGATACGAGGGACGCTCGATCACATAGCATAACCGCTGGAGAGGTAGTGGATCTGGGGAGCCTTCCGGGGTCGAGGCAATTGGGCCTTTTCGTAAATTCGCGATAATTCGCTGTTGATACGTCAATGATCCCACCGAGGTCATGCACAAAAAGAAGATAAACGATATCTTGCGGAGTTTTCCCATGCAAAATATGGAGAGATACGTCCACCCATATAAACAACAAGGAACCTGCAATCGCTCCCCCCTATCAGACCGTCACCCACCCCCCATCCCGATATATCCTCAGAGAGGACCGGTTCTTGACGTAATCCATTGTCGAAGACCAGTTCTTGTTGAACTGTTCCCATTGCATGGCCGCAAGCGACCGATCCCTGAACTCCGACTGGAACGGAGAAGTTGGGTACATATACGCCGGATAGCTGTAATTGCTTAGGTTGCCGTAGCTTCCAAGCGCAACCGGGGCGTGGGAGACCCTCCCCGCATAAGGCGCGGTGTAGAATATGGGATCGGAGAAGTAGCTCCTGATCTCCGCGTAGTTCGGAGGGCTCTCGGTCAACCAGTCCCCGCAGGCGACTCCAGTTAGAAGGATCGTTGCGATCAGGTATAAGATCTTCTGCATTATATCCAGTATCGCCCTTAATCCAAATAAAGGCTGCGGAGGAGCTGGAAACGCCCCCCCCTAGACCCGCCTTCTCAAGAGCAAGACGAGGCCGAGCACTACCGCTGAGGCGCTGATGGCATCGAGCCCCGGCGTAGATGTGGCAGCTGCGCTCGCAGCCTGCCCCCATCTCCGGCCCATGCCCTCCCAGCTTTGAGATCCCCAGCAGTATCCATCGCCGCAACATGTGCCGTTGTCGTAGCAGGTGGCCTGCTGCCAACATCTGCCCTCAGCACAGCACGTGCCGTTCTCGCTGCATTGGGCATTTGAGCGGTATTCTCCTTCCATACAGCATGTGCCGTTTCCCCAGCAGGTAAGGCCCCCCTCATCGAAACAGGTGCCGTTTTCCCAGCACTCGCCCTGATATGAGCATGTACCATTGGCCCAGCAGGTAGCTCCACCCTCGCCATATGCCCCGCCCGGACCCATCCTCCACCCCATCTGTGATGAGGCAACGAATGCGGCCATAAGGAGCAGTATCGAGATCAAGGCAAGCCTGCGGTATCCAGAAGGCTTCATCGAAGTCATATCAAGATCTATTGCAATCAATCACATATAAATTAGACAGATATCGTGGCATTAGGAATCTCGTCCATCATTCCTTCTTTGGGGATACGCGCATCAAGCAGCCATCCTCGCTCTTCTCCACCTCAAGCCCCATCCCCATCTCTGAGAAGACGCGGCGCCAATGGCTCTCGGAACAGATCTTGCAATGCTCCTTTGCAAGCAGGGATGCTCCGATGCGGGAGAACGCCTTGGCTCCTGCGAGTATTGCGCAATGCTCTCGGTCCAAGACGGCGCACCCATCCTCCGCCTCCTCGACCTCGATCTTGGAGCCAAAGAGGTTTGCCTCGTTTGTGGCAATCGCAAGAGCCACCTGGATGGGCGTCGAGAATCCCATGTGCTTGAACGTTCCCGCCACCTGGCGGGCTCCCAGGTCGTAGTACTCCCGCAATCCCTTCTTGCCAAGCTTTCGGCCAACGTACCCGCTGCTGCTGTAGAAGTTGCCGATCCACACCCCCACCATTCGCTGCTGGATCTCCTCTAGGGGAAGCTCTGGAACTTCTGTCATGGTGGAGAGGGTGTATGGGATGGATATAACGCTTTTGAGAAGGAGAACTGCCAGCCTGAAGGCCATGGATAAGCATTATATTGAGATAGTGCGTAGGCGGGAGCGAATGGCCTCCATACAGGCTTTTTCCGTCCTCGCCATA
Source organism: Methanotrichaceae archaeon (assembly GCA_016927425.1). Classification (GTDB taxonomy): domain Archaea; phylum Halobacteriota; class Methanosarcinia; order Methanotrichales; family Methanotrichaceae; genus JAFGMR01. The sequence continues at coordinate 28,642 of JAFGMR010000027.1, forward strand.
CTGATCATGGCCGTCGCCCCGGCATTTGGCGCACCGAAAAGCCCGGATCCGGCAGGGCAGATCTCGGCCCAGGTGATACTGGAGGGGCTTGCAAGCGGCGAGAACGTAATCCTCGATGGGTCAACCATCGTCGAATATCTCGACCTTTCCGGTCGAGAGGAGACTGTGAAGGGCTCGCTCGCTCTTACAAACTGCACCATCTCGGATGACGTAGACTTCAGAGGGGTCACATTCGAGGGGGATCTGGACTTCGGTGGATCCGTCTTCGTCTCCAAGGCCGACTTTCAGGGGGCATGCTTCTCCAAGGGCGCCGACTTCCGGGAATGTCAGTTCGAGGGGGAGGCGAGGTTCCCCAAGGCTCGATTCCTCCATTTAGCTGAATTTTCGAACGCCAAGTTCCATGATTCGGCGTTATTCGGAGGAGCCAGGTTTGAGGATGCGCGATTTCGAGAGGCGGAGTTCCTCGGCCGTGCCTACTTCACAAGGACGGAATTCAACCAAAGCGCCGACTTCGTCTCGGCGGTCTTCTCAAAGGCTGCCAGCATCAAGGGGGAGTTTCGCGGCCCCGCTTACTTCATAAAGGCAAGCTTCGACGACGACCTGACGATGATGAATTGCATCTTCGGCGATAAGAGCTACTTCAGAGAGGCGACCTTTGGCAAATCCGCCAACATGCACGATTCCAAGTTCCACGGAACGGTCGAGTTCGATGGCTCGACCTTCGGTGGAGAGGCGATCCTCCAGCGCTCTGTATTCGAGGATAACGCAACCTTCAGAAGATGCCGGTTCAATGATAATGCGAACCTAGGCGATGTTCGATTCGTTAAGAACGCATCCTTCAGCGAGGCATCCTTCTCGAAGCGAGCCGAGTTCGAGAACTCCACCATCGGATACTGGATCAGCCTCTCCGGTGCCGAGTATGGCAGCCTCCTACTTCGCTGGCACGCCCTGGAAAGGCATCTCGTCTATGATAAATACGTATTCAAGAGATTGATCGAGAATTATAAGAGCTTGGGCTGGTACCTCGATCTCACCAACTGCTATTACTCCTATCGGAGCGAGGAGATGGAGAGAAAGAATTGGGGAATATCCAAAGGAATGGACGCAATCGCCCTTTATTACTGCGGATACGGCGTTCGCCCCCAGTACTCCCTCTTCTGGATGGCCCTTATCGTAATCCTCTTTGGATATTACTATAGAAAGACTAGCGGAGTAGCTCGTCCAAAGTCGCTCGACCTCTCCGAGGGTATGGTGATAGTGGCAGCTCCACTCGGGGAGGGTAGATACAGGATAAACTCGGACTCGCATGATCCTCCAAAGACGATCACCCTATGGGAGCATCTGCTCTTCAGCGCCAAGATCTTCTCGTTGAAGAGTCCAAGCAACCTTGTCCCATCCGGCCGGGGCGCCGCGGCAGCAAGCCTGGAGAGAAAGCTCGGATGGCTTCTCTTCGGCGTATTCGCTGCGCTTTTGACCGACTCGATATTCTCTTACTTCCTGCCAAAGCTCTGAGCAGAATGCAGTATTTATAGATTAATATTTATTTCTCTAATGGCACTCCAACAACCCTCATATATTATGAAGATCCATTGCATTATGATCATCCATGCCTCGATCGATCTGGCTTTGCCTGGCCTTGCTGATGCTGCCCTGGGCAGTTGGCAGCGAAGTTGCCTATCTATGCGGCGATGATGAAGACCAACCTCTGGACTATGGAGCCGTTTTGCCATACAACGGATCGGAAGTCCTGGCGTTTACAGTCGCAGGTCCTGGCGGCGGGGAGGAGATCGAGGAGATCGAGATCGCTGAGATCGCAAAGAGGGTCGAGCCGAATGACGACCTCGTCGACGCCTGCGCAAACGATCTCGTCCTCAAGTTCCCTGGGGACTACACCATAGAACAGATCATATCAATCCATGGATACGTCACCAATCAATGGAAATACAGATCAGATCCAACCGGCTATGAGCGTTTCCGCTATGCAAACGAGTCGATCAAAGGAGCACCCGAGGGCAAGTCGGGCTTTGGCGACTGCGACGACTTCGCAATCGTCATGGCATCCCTGATAGAGAACATCGGCGGGACCTCGAGGATCATACTTGCGCGCGGAGGCGAGCTATTGGGGGGACACGCCTATCCCGAGGTGTATA
>JAFGMR010000028.1 GCA_016927425.1 Methanotrichaceae archaeon
GTGGACGAGATGAACAAGCCTGTCGAGGAGAACGGATAATGGCAAAGCAAATCGATTTTGAGGGGGATGGGGTCAATTGGCACTATTTCGATTTTAAGATAATCGTGATATAATACGAGCATTCTTTTCACATTTTATTATTATATATAATTTTTCCAAAGCTACATGCTTTACTACGAACTACTCTTGCATTCTCCCCATGGATCCTTAATGCGCGCTATTAAATTACAAAGGCTACGCTGAGGACTATAAGAGATCAGATAATCCCAATACAAGATCCTCAAAAAGATGATCTGATGGGACAGCGCGGATTTGAACCGCAGTCCAAGCGTCCCAAACGCTCGAGGATGGCCAGGCTACCCCACTGTCCCAAGGCAGCGCCCATATGGGGCGCTCGCTTAAAACCTTTGCCCTCAGGAGAGGATCTCGGTTCTCTCCGCTCGGCCCGCCCTCTCGCCAACCCTCTTTGCCAGATAGGCAGTCGAGAGGCCGCCTGCCGCCGTCAGGAACCAGAGCTGGATCAGGCGACTGAGGATGGTTGCGGCAACCGCGTCGTGGGTGCGAACACCGACCGCTGCAAATAGCGTAATCATCACGATGTCGACCAGGCCCACGCCGCCAGGGAGGAAGAGGGGGAGCATCTGCATGAATATCATCACTGCGTAGACGGCCAATATTGCCCCCAGAGGCACGTCGACTCCCATCGATCGGAATGTGACGAAGGCGACCAGGTTCATGCATATCCAGGCCATAAAAGCCCAGAATACGCTTATAAGAATGGTCCTCTTGTGCCCCGTCAGCTTCACCATCGAGGCGTTGAACTGGCGGACCATGCCCATGCATGCTTTCCTGTTGACGCGCAGGCGAAAGAGCCACTCAAGGCCGTTGATGAGGCCGTCAGCAATCCTTTCGAGAAGGGATGTGGAGAAGCATATCCCGACGAATACGAGGTTGATGAAGACAAGGAATATGGTTATGCTCGAGCATGCGGCAAGCGCCCAGCGAGGAACGTCCGCCATCAACACCATGTATGTGAGGCCAACGATCGTCCCCATGAAGAACGGGACGGCCGTTATTATGCGGGAAGCCGCAACCGTGGCTGAGGATTGATCCAGGCGGGAGTTGTCTGCGAGCTTCTCCATGAAGTAGATGCGAGCGGTCTCTCCGGAGAAGCTGCCCGAAGGTATGAGGTTGTTGAGAAAGATCGATGAGAGGTAGATTGAGAAGACGTCCCTTATTGATACGTGGTAGTCAAACTCGTTTAAGACCTTCTGCCAAGCTAGCGCGTCGCAGAGAACACCGAGAAGTGCTAACAGGAACCCTATCGAGAATACGGCCAGGTTCACGCTCTGGAGCGTCTCCATCGTCTCTCCGAAGCCCACCCTGTAGAGGTAGAGGAAGTAGACGCCCATCCCTAATGCAATCAAGGCAATGGACTTCCTCGCATGGACCGTCGGCAGCTGGATATCCTGGCTCACGATTCTCCACTTGGACCATACGGATAAAAGGTTTATCTATCCGTGAACCCAGGCAGCCTTCGCTCAGGCGCCGCCTCCTCCATGATGCTTATCTATCATGAAGGCTTGGATTCGATGGATGGCCAGAGATCAGAGGGATCATTACTACAAGAAGGCCAAGCAGGAGGGCTATCGAGCCCGATCGGCCTACAAGCTGCTCCAGATGAACTCGAAGTTCCACCTGATAGGGAAGGGCGACTCCGTAGTAGACCTGGGCGCTGCCCCCGGCGGCTGGCTCCAGGTGGCAAAGGAGCTCTCCGGAGGAAAGGTCGTAGGGGTCGACCTCGAGGAGATCGCATCACTGGAGGGCGTAATCACGATCAGGGCAGATATCACAGCGCCGGGCACGGCCGAGCTGATCCTTGAAGCCCTCGGTGGTCCTTGCGATGTCGTGATCAGCGACGCTGCCCCTAACTTGAGCGGCGTCTGGGATGTGGACCACAGCCGGTCGATCGACCTTGCGAGGCAGTCGCTCGCCCTTGCAAAGAGCCTTCTTCGCCCGAGGGGCAACTTCCTAGTCAAGGTATTCCAGGGAGATACGTTCATCGAGTTCTTGAATGAGGTGAGAAGGGAGTTCTCTCGGGTTCAGTCCCACTCCCCCAAGGCATCCAGAAAGGAGAGCGCCGAGATGTACATCGTTGGAAGAAAGCTCCTATCTGGGCCTGTGCGCATGGGAGATATCGTGGATGTCGAGATCTCATACATGGGCTCAGCCGGAGACGGCGTTGCCATGGTGGATGGGTTTGCCGTAATCGTCAAGGGCGGAGCGATAGGCGACCGGCTCAGGGTCAGGATTGAGGCTGTAAAGCCGAACTTCGCCTTTGGAGAGGTAATCGCGAGGATTTAGCCCAATTCACCGGAAACTGTTTTAAATCTTGGACTACAATTCGCCAGCCGTGACCATCTTCAGAGCTTATGATGTGCGCGGTCTCTACAAGACCGAGCTTAACGAGGAGATCGCCGGGCGGATTGGAAGGGCCTTTGGATCTTATGCGGATGGTGGAAGGGTGACGCTCGGGCGAGACTCGAGGACGAGCGGCCCTTCCTTAGAGGCGGCCTTTCTGGAGGGAGTGCTTGCCACAGGCTGCGAGGTGGACAGCTTCGGCCTCCTTCCAATAGCCGTCATCTCCTTTTCGACATGGAAGGGCGGGTACAAGGCCGCTGCCTACATCTCTGCCTCGCACAACCCGCCTGAGTACAACGGCATACGGTTTCGAACGGGCTATGGATACGGCATGCTCTATCAGAACACGGCGATCATGGACTTCTACAGGGATGGAAACTTCAGGGCCGGCGTTGGGACCGTGTGCCACCACGAGGCAGGTGAGGCGATCGATGCCTACAGGGATTATGTATCCTCGAAGCTCGACCTCAGCCGATCGCTCAAGGTCGTGCTCGACATGGGAAACGGCTCTGCCTGCACGATGGACGGCTTCTACAGGGATCTCGGCTTTCAGGCAACGGTGCTCAACGGCAGGCCCGACGGCGACTTTCCAGGACGGGGTCCATCGCCGAGCGAGGAGACGCTTCAGGAGGCGGCCCGGACGGTCGTCCAAGAGGGCGCAGACTTCGGGTGCGGGTTCGATCCCGATGCGGACCGGGGGATCGTAATCGACGACCTCGGCCGGATAGTTCCGCCTGAGAAGGTCGCAATCATCCTTGCGAAGAGGAGGTACAAGAAAGGCGATCTCGTGATCTCGGGATTCGACTGCTCGATGATGCTCGAGCGCGAGCTCGTGCCTGCTGGATTCAGGGTAGAGCGAGAACGGGTGGGGGATGTGTTCGTCGCAAACAGGGTAAAGGACGATGGAGCGGTTCTCGGAGTCGAGAGGAGCGGCCACTTCTTCCTCCCGGAGTTTCAGTACTCTGACGATCCCTTTGCAATGTCCCTGGCGCTTGCCGAGATCATATCAGGCGGGGAGAAGCTCTCAGAGCTTGCAGACGAGATACCCGACTATCCGTACAAGCAGGTGAGCATACCCTGCCATGCGAGCATCCCCTCAGTGATGAAGGCGCTTCTTGAGCGGCTATCGTCGCTTCGGCCCGATACCACGGACGGGATCAAGATCACGACGGAGACATACACCATCCTCATCCGGCCCTCCAACACCGAGCCGCTCGTCCGGCTCTACATCGAAACCGCGGGCGGGGATATGGCGGAGCTTCTGGAGCGATACAGAGGATACGTCATGGAGGCGGTGAAGGCTTGCGGGTGAGGGGAAGGCAGATGTCATGGTCTGCTGTCGGATGATGCGAGAGGCGTAATGGACGGCAAGAATCTACATGCGATCGATAGCGAGCGGTACCAGTTTCCAGGATCTTATAAACTCCGATATGAAACCTCTTCGACGAGAACAGAACAATCCCGCTAAGGACAATCCGGATCTGATAGGATATATGGAGACGGATCTATTTGTATGATCTGTACCATTGCTCATACACTTTATGACTCTCGAAGCAGTGAAGCACATAGATCTTATCTCCTTTGATCTCGCAAACGATCCTCGCTTGTTTGGTCACCTTTTCTACATGGCAAGGGATCCCGTGCTTCATCCGTTTGCGGGGAGGCACCACTATCATCTTCTCAAAGCGTTTCATAAAAAGGATCACCAGCTCCTGCGATAAATTCTCAAGCTCTTTTTTTGCATAATCTGAGAAGACGAGGTCCATAGATCGTCAGGACTCAGGCTCAAGGATCTTTTTTATCTCTTCAAAGGAATGGGTCTTGGCCTTTCCGGCTTCCAGCTCATTCATCTCCGCCATAACCCCTCTATGTACCAACATCAGCTCTTCTTCCTCTATGATCCGCTTATATGCCATTATGGCCTGACGTATGACCTCCGTCCGATTTCCCGCATAGCCTTTCTCGATGATGCTTTTTATAACAACCTCGTACGGAGCCCCAAGATTAATATCCATAGTTCATCATCCTATGCATATTAAATGAACATTGAAGTAAATAAAAACTGCTCATGCCATCATCCATCATGGTCCATTGCCTCACCAACGCCCTAGTCCACATGCGATATACATGTCCAATGATAGTATCCGAAGATCGCAGTCCCCGTGACCTGATCGTACTCGTCTAGCTCAAAGCCGCAGATCTGGCAGACCTCCCCGTCGGGCACCTCGATCTCGGCGTCGTTGCAGAGGACAACAAGCATGGCTCGCTATTGGATCTTGAAGGATAAAATCCTTCTCCCGGGCGGAAAGAGACCATCTCATCGATACATTCATAACGCTCCGATCCTCCCTATTGACGTATCCGAGGTGTAGGCTATTGAAGATAATCGGTCTTGCCGACGACGAGGTGGATAAGGATCTCAGAGCCGCAGGCATTGGCATGTCTGTTGCCGAGGCTCGCTCCATCGCCGCCGTCCTGGGAAGGGATCCAACCCTTCCTGAGCTGTTCAACTACGATGCCATGTGGTCCGAGCACTGCTCTTACAAGAGCAGCCGGGCAACGCTCAAGGAGTTCCTTCCAACCGACGGCCCAAACGTCGTTATGGGGCCTGTGGAGGACGCAGGGATAGTGGCCATTGACGACGAGTGGTGCGTTGTGATATCCCACGAGAGCCATAACCACCCAAGCCAGATCCTGCCAAACGAGGGCGCGGCAACGGGGATAGGCGGAATCGTTCGGGATGTAAACTGCATGGGGGCAAAGGTTGTGGCAACCGCCGACCCACTTAGGTTCGGCGATCCTTACGGCCCTTCCGCCAACAAGGTCCGCTGGGTTGCCGAAGGGGTGGTAGATGGCATCTGGCAGTATGGTGACGCCCTGGGAGTCCCCATCATGGCCGGAGATATCGTATTCGACGAGAGCTTCGACAACAACTGCCTTGTAAACGTCGTTGCAATAGGCGTTGTAAAGAAGGACGAGATCATCCGCTCCCGCGCTCCATTGGGGGCTGGAGAGGGCGGCTATGACGTGATCCTCGTCGGAAAGCCCACCGACTCGTCCGGCCTTGGCGGCGTCGTCTTCGCTTCAGAAGCCCTTCGCGAGGAGGAGGAGGCGACCAACCGCGGCGCTGTCCAGATACCGGATCCGTTCCTGAAGAACATCCTCTTCAAGGCAAACGAGGACCTCTTCCGCCTCGTCCGCGAGGAGGGAGTCGAGATCGGCTTCAAGGACCTCGGAGGCGGTGGATTTACCTGCGCCTCTTCGGAGATGGGAGCTGCCGGCGGCTTTGGCATGGAGCTAGACCTCGACCTCATGCATACAGCAGGGGAGTTTCCCCCAGAGGTCCTCTGCATCGCAGAGACCCAGGAGCGCTTCCTCATAATCTCCCCGCCCGAGCACCGCGAGAGGATTCTAGAGATCTACAACAAGGACTGGGACCTTCCGGGGGCTGCAGGCGCAAAGGCGAGCGTCGTTGGAAAGATCTGCACACATGACAGATACATCGTGAGGGATAAGGGCGAGAAGGTCATCGATGTCCCGATCCAGCACCTAACTGGCGGCATCAGGTACGAGAGGGAATCGAAGCCAAGGAAGATCGATCTCTTTGAGCCCGATCTCGTGATGCCGGAGGACATGAACGCCGTTATGCTGAAGCTTCTCTCATCGCCAAACATAGCTTCGAGGGAGCACGTCTACCGCTACTACGACACCGAGGTCCAGGGAAACGCCCGGATCCGGCCGGGCGAGGCAGACGCAGGCCTCATCGTCCCTGTCAGGGGAAAGGGTTTTGGAATTGCTCTTGCCGTCGACTCAAACCCGTTCTATGGTCGAATCAGCCCCTACTGGGCAGGAGCCACAGCTGTAGCCGAGGCCATGAGAAACGTCGCCTGCATCGGGGCCACCCCATCAACCCTCACCGATTGCCTCAACTTCGGAAATCCCGAGAAGCCTGAAGCCTTCTGGGAGTTTCGGGAGGCCACAAGGGGCCTTGCCGACTCGGCAAAGAGGCTCTGGCTGAAGGGATACCCGGGACAGCCTGTCCCCATAGTCTCGGGGAACGTAAGCTTCTATAACGAGGCTCCGGAAGGATCGATCGATCCCTCGCCTGTTGTCGCCTGCGTTGGAATCATCTCCGATGCCGAAAAAGCTGTCACGATGGAGCTAAAGGAGGCAAAAGACAGGATCTACCTGATCGGAAGGCGCTATGACGAGCTTGGCGGATCCGAGTACTACAGGGAGATCTTCAACGAGACCGGCGCAAACGTCCCCCAGGTGAGGTTCGAGGAGGAGAGGGCGATGATCCACGCAACGATCGACGCAATCGACCGCGGCCTTGCAGTCTCCGCCCACGATATATCCAATGGCGGCCTTGCAATCAGCACTTCTGAGATGGCGATCGCCCAAGAGGTTCGTCTCGGCCTCGACCTGGAGATCGATGGATGTGGCGATGCGTCCCTTTCGTCAGACAGGCTCCTCTTCTCGGAGTCCTCGGGAATCCTCTTGGAGGTCCCGGCGAATAGGGCAAAAGAGCTCGAGGAGCTGATTAGAGGCTTTAACCTCGAGCCATTCGACCTTGGATCCGTCACGGACGAGGCGAAGCTCGTCATCAAGAGGCGAGGGGCGCCACTCATCGACCTCGACCTTGCCGAGGCGAGGGATGCCTGGACCTCCGGCCTTGAGGAGGCGATTGAATGAGAATCGCTGTTATTCAGTTTCCGGGAACCAACTGCGAACACGAGACGCTTGTTGCCGTAAGGGATGCGGGGATGGATGGAGAGATCTTTCGATGGAACCGGCCGGAGCAAGAGCTCTCGGAGTTCGACGGCTACATCGTTCCCGGCGGCTTCTCCTACCAGGACCGCCTTCGAGCAGGCGTCATCGCCTCCAAGGAGCCTGTCATGGCAACCCTCAAGGAGGAGGCGGCAGAGGGAAAGCCAGTAATTGGCATATGCAACGGGTTTCAGATACTTGTCGAGTCGGGAATGCTTCCTGGATCTGGCGAGATCGACCTTGCCCTTGCCCAGAACGTCATGGTTAAGGGAGGAAGGATCGTTCGCCGGGGCTACTACTGCGGATGGACGACTCTCAGGCACGAGTCGCTTCCCCGCCGCTCATGCGGAAGCTTTCTCCTAGACGGCGGCGCCCTTCTGCAGATGCCGATTGCACATGCCGAGGGAAACCTCGTAACGGCAAAAGAGGGCTTAATCCAGGAGCTAGCCGACGAGGACCAGGTGATTTTTCGATACTGCAACTCCTCGGGCACCGCGGTCGATGAGTTCCCGGTCAACGTGAACGGCTCGACGGAGAACATCGCCGGGATATGCAACCCAGAGGGAAACGTGCTTGGCATGATGCCTCATCCTGAAAGGGCGATCTTCTCCTGGCAGCTTCCTCCGCCCGGCCGGAGGCCGCCAGGCCCCGGCCCCGGGAGAATGGTGTTTGAATCTATGAGGCGCTTCATCGAGGTGTCGAGATGAGGATAAATCTCAGGATCTGGCTAAAGATCCCGGATGCAGAGGCTGCAACCGTCAAGAACACCCTCGTCCGAAGGATGGGCTTCGAGGGAGTGATCGATGATGTGAGGCGCGAGCGGCTCTACAGCATCGAAGCGGATGTTGGAAACCCCTGGAGGCTTGTAAAGCACATAGTCAGGGAGCTTGTAAACGAGAACAAGGAGGAATGCCTGGTCTCTATCGATGAGCTCGATCTCGATGACGGATACGTCCCCGTCAAGGTCGGGCTCCATATCGAGGATGGCGAGGCGATATCCGCAAAAAACCGCCTTGTGCGCAGGCTCGGCCTTTCGGCCGTAAAAAGGGTCGAGCGCTCCAACATCTGGAAGCTCTACATCAGGTCGGATGAGAGGGAGGCCGTTGCAGAGGAGATCGCAAGGAAGCTCTTGATCAATCCGAACAAGGACAGCTACGAGATCCTCCGCGCAAGGGCGCGGGCCGTTGGGATGAGGCAGTAAAACGTTATAAGAGCCAAGACCAAAAGCCAGGTCTATATGACCTCCTACCTGGAGCATCCCCTGCTTCGGCCTGGATCCGTCGAGAAGAGGCTCTTTCAGCTGGACCTCGCGGTAAGCGCCCTCTCCCGCTCGACGCTCGTCGTCTTGCCAACGGGTCTAGGAAAGACCGTAGTTGCCCTGATGGCGCTTTTAGCGCGGCTGGAGAAGGGGCGCGTCCTCTTCCTCGCCCCGACGAGGCCGCTGGTCGAGCAGCACGCATCTTTCCTGAAGAGGGTCCTACTCGACCCCTCGACCGTCGCCCAGATCACGGGGGAGACGCCAGCTGAAGAGAGGATGGAGCTCTTCGAGAAGGCGAGGGTTGTTGCAGCAACCCCCCAGGTTATAGAAAACGACCTCTTGTCCAGAAGGATCGACATATCGGACGTCTCTTTGATCATCTTCGACGAGGCGCACAGGGCTGTTGGTAACTACGCCTACGTCTACATCGCCTCTCGCTACGCAAGGGATGGAAGAGACCGCCTCGTCCTCGGGATCACCGCAAGCCCCGGAAGCCAGGAGGAGAAGATCCAGGAGGTCTGTGCAAACCTGGGGATCGAGGCGATAGAGACCCGCTCCGAGGACGATCCCGACGTCTCTCCTTTCGTCTACCAGAGGGATGTCGAGTGGGTCAAGGTGAAAGTTCCCGACGAGATCATCCGCCTCCGCCGAAAGATCGAGGAGGTACTGGAGGAGAGGATCGAGGAGCTAAACCGGCTCGGAATACCGGAGCAAGTCTATGGGCCTTTGGGGCGGACCGCGCTCGACCCCAAGGCCTCGAAGGGCGCGCTTCTCGAGCTCCAGTCAAAGATGAGCGCATCTGTTGCAAGGCAGCCGAACCAGGTGCTCTATAGGGGTATCTCCATCCTCGCGGAGGTTATGAAGCTCAAGCACGCAGTCGAGCTTGCCGAGACACAGGGGATGGATGCCCTTTCCCGCTACTTCGCGCGGCTCGAGGGGGAAGCGAGGTCGCGCGGCGGCTCGAAGGCCTCGCGCCGTCTGATGGAGGATGTGAGGATCCAGGAGACGCTCTCGATCCTTGCGACAATGGACCTCGAGCATCCGAAGCTTGCCGCTGCAAAGGAGGTCCTGGATGAGCAGATCGAGAGAAAGCCCGATTCCCTCATCATGGTCTTCACGAACTATCGGGATACGGCTTCAGCCCTTCTAAGCTCCCTTGCTGGCTCACCAACTATCAGGCCTGTCAGGTTCGTTGGCCAGAGCTCGCGCCAGGACGACAAGGGGCTGACGCAGAGAAAGCAGGCCGAGGTTCTCGATAAGTTTCGCAAGGGAGAGTATAACGTCCTCATAGCAACGTCTGTCGGCGAGGAGGGGATAGACATCCCCGCAACCGATATGGTCCTCTTCTACGAGCCGGTCCCGTCCGAGATCAGGAGCATACAGAGGAAGGGGAGGACGGGCAGGGCGAGGGCTGGCCGCGTCGTCGTCCTGATGGCAAAAGGCACCCGCGACGAAGCCTACCACTGGATAAGCGATCGGAAGGAGAAGAGCATGCGCCGGCAGATCAGGGATTTCACACTTTCGCCGGCCGGGCCCCCAAAGGACGAGGTCCCCTCGCTCGATGCTTTCCCCTCACTCGACCGCCCGGACGTTCCAGCGGAGGAGCACTATCAGGTGGGAGAGAAGGAAAGTGAGGGCGGGGATGGCCTCCTCTCGGATGGGGGCGCAGCTCCTGCGGGCGGGCCCGCGGGCCTTGCAGGCCGGCAGTCCAGGATAACCGATGTGGATGCGCCATCCGTCCTCGTCGATCCGCGGGAGAGGGATGTTGCCCGCGAGCTCGAGGCGCTGGGGGTGGAGGTGAGGCTTCTCACCCTCGAGGTTGGCGACTACGTCGCAAGCGAACGGCTCGGAATCGAGCGAAAGACCGCCCAGGACTTCGTCGCTTGCATCGTCGATCCCGACCGCGGGCTCTTTCGCCAGGTGGGGGATCTTTCCCGAAGCTTCGAGAAGCCCCTCTTGATCCTCGAGGGAAGCGACCTCTACACCCGGCAGATTCATCCTAACGCCATTCGAGGAGCGCTTGCTTCGATTGCAATCGACTTCGGCGTCCCAGTGCTTCCAACGGCCGACATTCATGAGACCGCGGCCTTGATCGCGCTCCTTGCAAGGCGCGAGCAGGCATCCGGCGGGCGCGAGGTCAAGCCCCACGGGAAGAAGACCGCCCGGACGCTTGTTGAGCAGCAGGAGTACCTCTTGACGGCGATTCCGTCTGTGGGGCCCTCGGTTGCTCGAAACCTGCTTCGCCACTTCGGGTCACTGGAGAAGGTGATGACCGCCACATACGATGAGCTGATGGAGGTCGAGAAGGTCGGGCCGAAGATCGCGGAGCGGATACGGGAGCTTGTGGGAGGGGAGTACAAAGGGTGAGGGTGAAGGAAACAAGACATCTGCTAGGGATATCACAGCATGCTGCAAGCATGCAAGGTGCTGCCGCATAGAGATTAACTGCTGTGCATCTTTTATTATGCAAAATAGCATATAAGAATATATGATCGAAAAGTATTTAGGATTATCTTTCATGAGAGAGATGTATGTCGGATAATACAAACTTATTAGATGAACAACTAAAAATATTTTATAATTTGATCGGCAACATAGAACGAACTGAAGTATTTGAAATTGTAATAAATTATCTAAAAGATAAAATTCCTAATACGGGATGCTCGATTTTCCTAGTTGATCCAATGAAAGATGAACTTAATTTAATGCATTCAAGCCACATCAATGCAGAAATATATATAAAATGCAATTATAAAAGGGGAGAAGGCTTTACGGGGTGGGTTTTTAAGCATAAAAGATTGTTATATATCCCAGACGAAGAAGACCTTCAGTATATACATAAAATAGACGAAAACGATCCTCCAAGACATGCCGGGAAAAACGAAGGCAAATGTGTAGAAATTGAAAATAACGGACCGTATATGGCTACACCTATTTTAAACAAAGACTATGTGATTGGCGTAATAAGAATGTGTGCTGATGCGTCCATTAAGTGTGAATTTAATGATAATGAAAAAAAAATATTTCGAGTATTTGCGGAGAGGCTTTCAGAGGTAATATGCAATGCTAATCTAATAGAAAAACAAAAAAAGTTAATAGAAATGTACTCTGAAATAGCTACTTCAATAAAGGAAAAAAAAGATATAAAAACATTATTGGACAAAATTGTCTCAGATATACCATACCTCGTAGGGGGAGGCGGTTGTTCAATATTCATGTATGAAGGTGAAAAGACATCGGAAGGTAACAAGAAATTCGTTTTAAAAGCATCGAATAGCGTTTCTGAAGAATTTTGCAAATTAATTAAAACTGGTTATTATTATGAAGAATTTAGTCCTGGATTAACGTCTTGGGTCGCTACAACGGGTATTCCAGTTAAACTTAATAATATAAATGATTCAAGCGAAATTGAGAACTTAGGTGCCTGTGAAGGCTACAAACCCATTCATCACAAAAGCCCTTGCGAAATAGATAATATTGGCTCGTTTATGGCTGTGCCAATCAATGAATCTGATCCAATCGGCGTTATAAGAATGCCAAGGCATGAAGACGCTCAACATTTTGAGGATATAGATTTAACGTTCTTGACTTCGTTATCAAATCACATATCACTTATAATAAATACAATGTATCGAGAAAAAGCGCTGAATGAAATTAAAGAGAAAAGAAATAGAGAATTTGAAGAGATTTTTTCTAAAAAATTAATAGAAAAATGCAATAATATATCTGAATTGAGCTATTCAGAAGAAATAAAAAATTTTTTAATATATCCTAATAAAGACACTACCATTGAAAATGCAATAATGGAGACACTATCAAGCATTTGGAATGAAAAATGCGACCAATTATATAGTTTTAGAATATTAGAGGATTTCAAAGAATATGAAAAGATGCTTTTTGATTTGCCTAGATATAGAGATCATTTCATTCATCAATTTCAAGTTTTTTTACTTGGATCGATAATCATAGATGAGGTAAAAAAAATATCTAGAAATATAGGTATAAAAAATTTTGCGGAATATTACTGTGATTCTATAAAGATTGACTATGACGAGAATAGTTCTCTTGCAGATATCTCTTGGTTTATTACTTCAACGTTCCATGATGTAGCATATCCAATACAAAAAAGTGAGGAGCTATTTAATAAATTTTTTGAGAAATTTATGGGCATAGATGAGAAAATTGTTGAACGTATTGGTCTTGAGAAAATTGGTTTTAATTCATCATACTCTAATTTAATAGACCAGCTATGCGATTTTTATTATAATTTGGATCAAGGCACTGTTCCATGGGCCTTCAACGCAACACAAGTAATTAGCACATGCATAAACAGAGATTTTAGAGATGCTATTTATGCATCATTATTGAAAGATAGAGATCATGGCATATTAGGATCTTTAATATTATTATATCAAAGTGATGCTAGTCAGAAAGGCTATTCTACAATGACATTTCCATCAGCACTTGCAATTGCAATGCATGCCAAATTGATAAAAGAGCTAAACGCCGATATAATATTCGAAAAAAATCCATTGAGTTTTCTATTGATATACTGCGATTTAATGCAAGAATGGGGGCGTGGCGAAAAAGGGACTCCGGAAATTCCTACACTAATTGATATCAAGATCACCCCAACGAATAATAGTATTATTGATATATTATTAAAAATAAAATTAGGAGATCCTAATCTCGCTAGTAATAAACGCAAGGAGGCGATAAATGTTTTTAGTAAATTAAAATCAAATAAAATAAGATTTAGATTTGAAATAGCCAATTCCGGAGAGAAATTTGAGAGCAGAGGCTATTGAAGGCAATGCATCTACCTGCACCACGAGGCTCTTCCTACCCTTATAATTCACATTCCGGACCCCCCCTATAAATGACATTAATTTCCGTCCATGGTATTCTAGTATCTGGAAAACGTAGATTTAAATATTAGAATTCATCATAATATATGCTGAATGACACATGTCAATAGCGGTGTAAAAGTGCACAACCCTGGCGGGATAGAAGTGCATAGCTCCAGACCCTTTGCCTCAAGCCACAAAAGGTGTGGCGATGTTGGCCACAGGAGAGTTCCTCATGTTAAAGGATCTGTACAATCA
>JAFGMR010000029.1 GCA_016927425.1 Methanotrichaceae archaeon
AGCGGAGGTGCTGGAGGCCGAGCGAGAGTGTGAGATGGGGCGATGCAAGCGATTTGATAACATAGACGACGCGCTGGCTTTTCTCGACGAATGAAGAAGCTTGGAGAGATAGCGTGCCGAAATTGCTGTGATGCTCGACCTCCACAAGCAGCTGCCAGATGCCAAGACGCCCTAGGAGCAGACCGCCCTCCAGCGCCAGATAGAGGCCACGGACAAGCAGATAGACGCTCTGGTCTACGAGCTGTATGGCCTGACTGAGGACGAGATCAAGATCGTGGAGGGGCAGTCGAGCTAGACCATAACCCCGTTCCGTCAGGGACGTTCATCTGATGTTGCTTAACTCATTGTCTACTCGGAGGGGGTCACTCCAATATGATGACATTAAGAACGAGGAAATAACATGAGCAGATTTGTTGAGGCGACGCGAGAAGAAACCATAGAGATGTTTCTAAATAGTGCCACATAGCATATATCTGGTGTAGTACGGGGAAAGTCCATGGCAGCGTCCCTGAGCCGCCCCCCCTCATTCCCCCTCCACCTTCTCTTTGATCCTCGCAGCCTCCCGGGCCGCGTCCTCTTGACCCATCGCCCTTGCGACTGCCGCCGTCGCCTCCAGGTAGCGCACCATCTGATCCAGGTAGTTGATGAGGTCGCCCTGATATGCATAGAGCCCGTAGCGGTCGCTGAACTCCCCTATGATCCCTGAAGGCGTGCCCCCTTCCATTCGCATCTCCAATATGCGTAGCGAGATCTTCTTCTCGATGCAGCCGCAGTAGGGGGACTCCTTGCATGAGCATCGCAGAAAGTCCTGGGCGAAGTTGAGGCAGTGCTGCTGGATCTTTCTGTCCAGGCTTCGAAACTCGCCGCTCGATATCAGGTCCAGGTACGATCCGTGGAGGGCGCGCTCCGAGATCGGCATTCGCAGAGCCGTCGAGATCCTAGCCGCGGCCTTGACGAAGATAGCTTCAAAATGCTCAAGCGCGACTGCCACCTCGAGGGGGGGCGCTTTGCGAGCGATCTCCTGCACGATGACCTCCACCTGTGGCGGCGAGAGGAAGTGGGCTGCAGCCGCCCGGCCGAGGATCGTAGGCTCTATTCCCCTGATCAATCCAGCGTTTCGAAGCCTCTTCAGGCTGTCGTCGAGGTCGTCGAGGCCTGGCGTGAGCGAATGCAACCTCTCCAGATCCTCCCTGGACCTTGCGGCAACCGCATTTGCGAGCACCTCTTCGAGCTGCTGGTCCTCATCGTACCGCGGAGCGACATCCTCCATCTGCCCTTTAAGGAGGCGCAACGCGACCTCGTCCTCGGACTCGCCCGTTCCGCCGTAGGCGCGACCGGGCTCTGCCAGTATGTAGACGAGCCCTCGGTCCTGGTAGCCGGGACGGCCGGCCCTTCCAAGCATCTGGTTGAACTCGTGGACACTGAGCCACTCTATGCCCATTGCTAGCGACTCGAAGATCACCTGGGATGCGGGGAAGTCGACGCCTGCCGCAAGCGCTGCGGTTGTGACAACGGTCTCGATCGATCCCTTTGCGAAGAGGTCTTCGACGCGCTTTCTCTCGTTATATTGTAGCCCTGCGTGATAGGCCGACGCCCCTGGCATCGACTCCGCAAGAGCAAAGCAGTTCTTTCGCGAGTTCGTAAAGACGATGGTCTGGCCCTTGTAGCCGGTCGTCGACGTAAGCGTTCCGGCCCTTCGCACGAGCTCCCTGAGGAGACCGCGCTTCTCCGCCCCGCTTGTGAAGATCAGATGGCGCTCGATTGGAATAGGGCGCACCGCGTACTCGACGAGGTCCACTCCGAGCCTCTGGGCAAGAGATGCCGGGTTTCCAACGGTAGCCGATAGGAATATGAACTGGGCCATTGGGGCTGCAAGCTTCATTCTGGCTATGAGGCCAGCGAGGCGGTGTCCTCGCTCGTCATCCTCGAGCATGTGAACCTCGTCGATCACGACGGTGCCTACCTTTCCAAGCGCTCCCTTCGTCCTCAGCACCTGGTCGATTCCCTCGTAGGTCCCGACGATGATGTCAGCATTCAGGTCTCGGCGCATGCGCTTTCCTCCTCCTAGCTTGATGCGGCTTACGCCTACGCGCAAAGTGGTCGAGAGCCCGAGGCAGGAGTAGGAGGATAGCTGATTGAACTTCTGGTTGGCGAGGGCGACTAAAGGAACCAGGAAGAGCAGCTTGCCTTTGTCCTCCATGAGGTTCTTCACTCCGGCAAGCTCCCCGATCAGGCTCTTTCCGGTGGCTGTTGCCGATACCACAAGCTGCCCCTTTCCCTCGAGAAGGCCAGCCTCAACAGATAGGGCCTGGACCGGCATGAGCCTTTTGAGCCTGCTCCGCAGGATCTCCTTGAATGGCGCCGGCAGATCCACGGCCTCAATATCCATCGTCCTGCCCCTGTCAGTTGCGGGCATCACGTCGAATCGGGTGAGCTCGGGATCGACTCGCTCCAGGGAGAGGAGGGCGAGTATATCGTCAAGGTTGCCGCTACGGCGAAGAAGCCTTGCCAGATGGGCGCGCGCAGCCCTTCCGAGCCCTCGAAAATCCGCCTCACGCCGGAGCTCGTCGAGGGCGCAGTTCTCGCAGATCTCGCCTCCCTTGTAGCGGATCGCCCTTTTATCCAGGAGGGTGATCCTGCGATTGCCCAGACAGTGGTTGCATACGCTTATCCGCCTGTACTTCAGCTGGTATGCCCCGAGGAGCTCTATGAAGCGTTCCTCCATCATGCGATCCCCCGGGGCCACGAATATGCCACGGGCGCGGCGGAGCATCCGCACGGCGTCATCCGGGGGGAGGTATTTCTCAGAGTCCTTCTTGACAAGGAACTTGAAGGGACGCGGGCCCTTGGGGGTATCCTTGAGTCTCAGATATCCCTCGAAGAGAGGCCTCTCGCCCTTCAAAGGCAGGAGGAGCACGCGGGAGCGATCGGCCTGGGCCAGGACGTGGAAGCGCGGCTGGTTGCCTTTGGATACCGCCGATCGCCTTTCTGAATGATGGCCGATCTCGCCGGTCATCCCCCGTCCCGGGCAAGGTCGAGCAACTCGTACTTGAGCCCCTCCGCCTCCAGGCGGTTGAGCAAACTTGCGATCTGCTCGTCGACGCAGACTATAAGCGAGGAGACTCCGTGATAGGCAGACTCCACGGCCGACTCCTTTGCCCCAAAGAAGACGTCGGGCTCTCGGCCGACCTTCTGAAGCGCAACCATCGCCTCAACTCCAAGGGCCCCAACCATGCCCTTCCTCCCAGCAAGCGAGGCGAGCTGATCCAGGTCTACCTTCCTAGACCCTCCCAGCTGCACGCGGGGGACCTTGGCAACCGTTATCCTGCCCTCGTCGAGGCCGATTAGGCCGTGCAGATCGGAGACCCCCACGTCCTCCCCGGACCTGGCTGGAAATATGGTCACACCTGTGGCCTCGATTCCATCCTTGTGGTTTGCGTAGAGGAGCCCACCTCTCATCTCGAGGGATACGCGCTCGCCCTCATCGAGGTCCTCGTCGGCGATAGCCGCCCAGACGGATACATGGCTTATGATCTCCTCCATGACCATCCGTGAGTAGCGCTTGAGTTCAGCAGCCGCCTCCAGCAACCACTCCACCCCCTCTTTGGTAGTGCGGTACCTCATCCGCCCATCGGTCACGACCAGGCCGTCTGCTACGAGCTCCTTTACGTACTCCGATATCGCCTGCGGAGTGACGCCTAGCCTCTCTGCCACCTCTTTCTGGCGCAGGTTTGGCTGGTGAGCGGCGATCTCCACAAGGATCTGAAAGCGGGAGGAGTCCCTCTTCGACTGCAGTATGTTCACCATGGGTTAGCGCTCCTCATCGGATGCCTCTACGCGCTGGCCCCGGACATTGAGCCCCTCCGTCCTCTTTGCCACCCCTCGAATGAATACCTGGCTCAGGTTCAGCTCTCGGGAGAGGTTAGAGAGCGAGGTGTTCCCCTTGGAAACGAGGGCCTTGAGCCGCTCGATCACGTCACGCAGCTCTTCCTCGGACATGAATGTGATTCTTATCAGCTCGCAGAGGTCCTCCATCGGGCAGCCGAAGCTGGCCTGGACTCGAGAGTATGTCGAATGATACTCCTTCTCCGGGCTTGCGCCTGGTCCCGGCATCCTCCACTTGGTCTCCACAAGGCCGCTTTTCCGGAGCAGATCGACAGATCGCTTAACTCCGCCATCGTCGCCTAGCATGGACAACAACTCGCTCTCGGTATGCCATTCTACGCAGAGCTCATCGAAGACCCTTTTATGGATGTCAGAGCCAAATGCCTGGAGCAGGGGCACCAGGTCGGATGGATCGTTTATTATGCGAGTTCTCTTTCCGGTCACGATGAACCTCTTACGTACTTATTGCTCTCAAGATTTATTAAAGCTTCTAGGGCCTAGATCAGACGAACGGTCTCCAGGTTCATGGGGGCCATGGTGGGAATCCTATGTCTCTTGTAGATGGAGCTTGCAAGGTCCAAGCAGTTGCTCTCGTCCCCATGGTTGGTCAGGACCCTTCCAGGCTTTGGATATATCCGCCGAATGTACTCCATCAGCTGGTTTCTGTCTGAATGGCCGGAGAAGCCGTCCACGGTCAGGACCTCCATCAAGATCTTCACCGTTTGGGTCTTGCCATCCACGGAGAGAGGGATCTCCTTCCACCCCTTTTGGATGCGCCTGCCTAGCGTCCCCTCCGCCTGATATCCCACGATGACCAGCGCATTTCTATTATCAGGCCCAAGCCCTTTGAGGTATTCCATGATAGGGCCACCATTGATCATGCCGCTTGTGGCAAGAATGACCGCCGGCGGCCCGTCCATGATCTCGGCGCGCTGCTTTGCGCTCGTCACCTGGACGAAGCACTCGGCGAGGAAGGGATTGATACCCCTATGGAATATGAGGTCCCTGAGCTCGTTGTTCAGGTACTCAGGATAGGTGGTATGGATGGCTGTGGCCTCGTAGATCATGCCGTCGAGATAAACCGGCACCTCTTCGATCGCTTTTCTGCGGAAGGCCTCCTCCAGGACCACCATCACCTCCTGGCTTCGACCAACGGCAAAGGCAGGGATGACGATCTTTCCGCCTCGCTTGATGGTATCTCGCACGATCTTCAGGAAGTGGGACTCGGCCTCCTTGCGAGAGGGCTGGATGCTGTTTGCCCCGCCGTATGTGGCCTCAATCACGAGGGTCTCGAGCCTCGGGAAGTTGTTGACAGCGGGGTCGAAGAGCCTTGTGCGCTCGTATTTGAAGTCCCCGGTAAAGGCGACGTTGTAGAGGCCGTCTCCCACATGGAAATGGGCGATCGAGGAGCCAAGGATGTGGCCAGCGTTGTGCATGGTCAGCTTGGTGTCGGGGGCGATATCGGTCACGTCGCCGTAGTTCAGCGTGATCGTATGCTTCAGCGCCTCCCTGATCATGCTCGAGTCATATGGAATCCGCTTTCCTTCCCTGCCTGCCACATCGATGTAGTCCAGCTGCAAGAGGACGACGAGGTCTCTCGTTGGCGGTGTGCAGTATATGGGCCCCTCATAACCGTACTTGTAAAGCATGGGAACGAGGCCGGAGTGGTCCAGGTGAGCATGGGTCAGCACCACGGCGTCTATCTGGTTTAGGGGATATACCTCGGGGACATATAGGTAAGGCGTGGGGCTATCCTCCGAGCCCACGTTGACGCCGCAGTCCACGATGATCCTGGACTCCGGAGTCGACAGCAGCATGCAGCTTCGGCCAACCTCCCTGCAGCCACCGAGAGTAGTTATCCTCACCCACTGATCCTTGGAGGCTACATCCCTGTGGATCTTCCTCCCCACGGTCTTCAATATGGCCTTCCGCTCGGACTGCACCGACCGTAGGTAATCCTTGATGTTGGCTATTGTGGACGAGCGAACAGGCGGGGTCCTCACCACTTTGGGGGTCCAGCCTATCAGCTTTGTGATCTCCCTTAACGTGGCCCCGTGCCTTCCTATAACCAGGCCCGGCTTCTCCGCCTCGATGACCACCTCGCCGGTCTCGCCATCGAAGTAGAAATCGCTGAGGACGGCCTCCTTCGGTACCACGTCCTTGATTTTTTTCACCGCTCCCTCCGGGTCTGCCAGCACCTTCAGGTCTGGCCTGACAACTACGCGCTTGCGCAGATCCTTCGCCAGGGAGCGGATTATCTCCGCATCATCTGCCAGTTTTCGAGGGTTATCGGTGTATATCACCAGCTCCGGTCCCTCGAACTCAAGCCCGGTAACGTTGATATCCGGGGGCAGCTTGCTCTGTATTTTTTGCTTGAGCTCAAATAGAACATCCTCAACCGACAAAAGAACACATCCAAAAAAAGATTATAGGGAGGCTTTGATCTCCTCTATCTCTTTATCCGGGACCACCTCGTATCCATCCCTAGTGATCCTCACTAATTCTATCGTATCTCCCGAGGCGGAATCCCGTTTCATAGCGTTGAATATGGCCTTGACCGCCAGTGCTGAACCATCCTGGATGCCGATGCCTGGGCGGTACTGCGATTCCAGCACGCCATAGGCTATAGGAGAGCCCGATCCAGAGGAGACTATATCATGCTCCTCGATCTGGCCGCCCAGGGCGTCAAGCGAATAAACCTTAGCTCCGCTCTTGTCCACCCCACCGACCACCAGCTGGACCATGTAAGGGAAGTATCGTCTCGCACTGAGCACATTGGATAGCAAGGACGTTATGGCCTTCAAGGTGAGGGGTTCGCCTCTCTGCATCCTGTAAAGCCTTGCCTCAACCTGGATCATCCTGACCAGGGCTTGGGCATCACCTACCACGCCCGCTGTGGTGAGCCCCACGAGGTCGTCGATCTGATAGATTTTTTGTGCGGTCCTGCTGGCTATGAAACTACCCATGGTAGCGCGGCTCTCCGATGCTAGGGCAACACCACCATCGCAGACCACTCCAACCGTCGTTGTACCTTTGAACACGTCGACCATCTGGATACCTCGAGCTAAAATTAGAGAACGGCTGCTCGTTCTATGCCGCCATCCATATTTAAGCCTTGCCCCCTTTGCCGATCGATAGAAGCAACGACCGCAGAAGATAATTATCACTCCGCATAAGTATGGGGAATGGTGGTCTCTGGTTGAACTCCTGGATCTACAAGTATTACATAGAGCCCATAGTCATGGACTCCGGCTACAACCCGGTGAACACCATCACCTGGGCGATCCTGCTCTGCCTCTCCATCTTCCTTCTCGTGCGGCTTCTTCGGAGGATGGCAATTGAGGTCGACGACGACCTGGTCGTGGCAACGCTGCCCTACATTCTGGCCGGATCCACCCTCCGGGTGATCGAGGATGCCGAGATCTTGGCCCCACCGGCGAAGTACTTGCTCATCACGCCCTTGATCTACATCCTCGTTGCGATGGTAGCAACGACTTCCCTCGTCTTGAGTTGGAGGGCGTACAGAAGCCTCAAGCCATATGCTGCCGCAGGCCTCATCTGGACTGGGGCCAACCTGGCAATGCTGCTTGGGGGGGGCGTGGCGCGTCCCTGGATCCTGGGGGTTGTGGCGCTTCTGGGAACAGGGCTTACAGCCTCGATTTATTTCGCCCTCCCCCTACTAGGCCAGTCATTTCTGCAAAGCCGCTTCAACCAACTGATCCTGTACAGCCATATGTTGGATGCAAGCTCCACTTATATCGGGGTGGACTGGCTCGGCTATCGTGAGAAGCACGTCGTGCCAAACCTAATGATCGATGCAGCGGGTACAGCCCTTGTGATGTTCCCCCTCAAGCTCGCAATCATACTCCCGATCCTCGCAATAATCGATGGGAGCATGCGGGAAGAGGGGGCGGCCAAGAGCCTGACCAAGCTTGTCCTCATCATTCTGGGCCTTGCTCCTGCCGTCCGAAACACGCTGCGAATGGCTTTGGGGATATAAGCCGGTGAGCGAGCCCTCAATACTCTGTCCGTCGGGCCTCCAGCCGATCCCCCTTCTTGATTCGGCGGATGATCTGCTTTGCCGTATCGGAGGACTTGGCCATCCTGATATCCCCGCGCCTGCCCACGGTTGCGGTAAGGACCTGATCTCCCCCAATATATACGTCCACGCTCTCCCCTGCTCCGTCCCCTATCCAGAGTACGAGGTGGCGGGCGGTCTCCTCGATGCGGGGGGTTATGGCTCCCTCCTCCTCTCGTGTGCGCACGTCTATGTGCATTCCAAGCGCCTTCTCAAGCTGATCTATGTTCCTCCCGGCCTTACCTATCACCTTGGCAGCCTCGTCCTGGGGAACGCGAACGACCAGGCTATCGTCGGCTATCATCTCCACCTCGAAGGGACCCTTGACGTGATGAGATATCTCCTTCTCTATCTCACGGGTGGCAAGCCTCCAGACGGGCTTCTTTCCCTCCGCTTTTGTTACGGGCATGACAACGATCTGCTCTCCATATGTGTACATCTCGTACTCGGCAGCCCCTGTCTCGAAGTCCTTCACAACGATTACAGGACGGGCGAGGTCAGCCTCTATCATCCCCGAGGGCACCTTGACCGTGAACTCCACGTCGAGGACCTTTGTGACCTCCCCGCGCTCGATGAAGACCACCGTGTCCACAACCTGGGGGATCATCCCGAGCTCCACACGGCCGAGGAGACGCTGCAATGCGTCTATGGGCTTATTCGCGTGGACCACACCTATCATCCCAACCCCTGCAAGGCGCATATCCGCGAAGACGGTGAAGTCCTTGGTCTTGCGCACCTCGTCGTAGATCGTGTAATCCGGTCGGACGAGGAGGAGGATCTCTGCGGACTGCTCCATGCTTCCCTCTAAGGGGCCGTATTGGGTGATCTCGGGCGGCACTTGAAGGTCTCGGGGCGACTCCAGCGTCTTGACCACATAGTTGTTCTTATACAGATAATCGGCAACTCCGGCTGCGAATGTGGACTTCCCAGATCCAGGTGGGCCGGCTATGAGGACTCCTCGCTGACCCTCTTTGATCCTCTCCTTCAGCTCGGCGTTATGCTTGTAGGAGTCCAGGCTAACCTTAGCGACAGGGCGCACAGCGGTGATCTCAAGTCCGTCGGCGAAGGGGGGTCGCGCTATCGCGATCCTCATCGGTCCGAGCTGGATGATCGTTGCGCCGTTCTTCTCCATCTCTATTCGACCGTTGGGGTCTACCTTCACCCGTTCGTATATCTCCCTCGCAATCTCCCTTATCTCCCTCTCGCTCTGGGGCTTTTCAGCGATCTTGACCAGGCCGAAGGATCCGATCTTGCCTCGCTTTGCCATCGGGAACGCCCCCTCTTTGAGGTGGACCGAGAGCGTATCCTCGGTGAAGTACCTCTCGAGGGAGATGGGTTTGATCTCGTCCCTTTGGGGTCGGACGTACTCGACCTCTATCCCCATGGCCTGGGCCACTCGGAATTGAATCATATCGCTTGTGAGGAAGGATGCGCCTAGATCCAGGGCCACATCGCGGATCATGGCATCTATCTCTCCACCCCCAGCGAGCTTTATCTGGTCGAGGTCTGGCCTCGTCCCCACGTACTCCAGCTCGATCTTTCCTGCCTTCGCCTGCTCGGAGAGCCGGCGCAGTTCCTCCAGACCCTTTATCCCTGTATCCCTGCCGTGGTTTGCCTGAGCCTCGAGCTCAGCCACCACCGCCTCTGGCACCACTATCCTCCTTCCGGCCAGGGCACCTGACTTGACCCGGGCAGATATCCTGCCATCTATTACCACGCTGGTATCGGGCACTAGAAATTGGACCATCTTCACAAACATCCTTATATGATTCTTGTTACTATAAAATAAAGCTATAGATATACTATATTCATCTTTCGCCTCTCTGCCATACGGCCAAGGATGCGGTCCAGATCCAGAGCCCGTCTGGCCGCATTGCTTGCCTCGGCCACCAAAGTGCTCTCACCTTTGGCCAGGGATCTTTCGATCTCAGAGGAGAAAGGGCCGAATCCGGGGTCAAGCCTCTCCAGGAGATGGAGGCGAATTCCGCTTCCCGAGAAGCCATCTTCGCCGGTATGCCCAAGCTCTATGAATACCCCTCGGCCGTGGGGAGTGGCCTGGAAGTCGATCGGAAAGCACGCAAACGTACGTCGGTCGTAGAGCTTCTTATCAACCAGGAGCGAGTGGAGTTCCTCGACGAGATCCAAGGCCAGCCTTTCAAGGTGGATCTGACGCTCCTTGGAGTAGGCCGTGCACTTGGCGATGGCGAAGAGGCTGAGGTGGTGAAAGGGCATGGCCTTTTCGTGGCAGTACTCATGGGAGTCCACCACGTCGTACTCGTCACCGAGGGGGAAGTAGGAGGATGCGTACTCGTCGCACTCTCGGCATTTCATCTTCATGATGGTCTCCTTGTCGAGGAATGGCGCCATGCCCTCCACGAAGGAGAGGATATCGCCTATGCGATGGTTCAGCCCTTCGGGTAATCCCTGTTGTGCTGCCCTTACTATGAACTGAAGTTCATCCTTGCCCTCTGCCGCCTTATCATCGGAGGTCATGATCGGTCACCTATCTCAGGCCCGCGGAAGTTGTGTTTGAGACCGGTATTTGAACCATCTGGGATAAAAATCCTATGTTGGCCTTGGAGATCTCCGAAAAGGCTATATCTTGTGCTCTCCTCTCGCGATGGGTGAGGAGGTCAGGCTTGAAGGAGATTCGATTTCATGGTCGCGGCGGTCAAGGTGCCGTCACCGCAGCGGAGATGATTGCTGTCGCGGCCTTTGAGGACGGGAGGTTTTCCCAGGCGTTTCCAGCCTTCGGGGTGGAAAGAAGGGGCGCTCCTGTCATGGCTTTCGCAAGGATTGCGGACGAACCAATCCGCATGAGGAGCCAGATCTATCAGCCGGATTACGTCGTCGTGCAGGATGTCACGCTGCTGGAGGTGGTCGATGTTGCTAGCGGCTTGTCGCCCAGCGGGATGATCATCATCAACGCAGATCGATCCGGGGAAGATCTACCTCTCGATACGGCTGCGAAGGTGGTCACAATCGATGCCACAAAGATTGCAATCGAGATCCTGGGAAGGCCGATAGTGAATACCACGATGCTAGGTGCCTTCTGCGGAGCAACCGGCGAGGTCGGCCTCGAAGGCATCAACAAGGCGATCATTGAGAGGTTCCCAGGCGAGCTTGGAAAGAAGAACTTGGCGGCGGTCAAGGCCGCATATGAGAGGGTCACATCATGAAGCTCAGTCTTGGAGCAATGGCGGAGCCGGGCAGCACCAGGGTGACCAAGACCGGCGCTTGGAGGACGTTTGTGCCTCAGGTAGATCATGAGGCATGCATCAAGTGCAGCCTCTGCGAGATCTACTGTCCGGAGGCCTGCATACACCAGGTAGAAGGCCTCTTCGTCCCCGACCTGGATTACTGCAAGGGATGCGGAGTCTGTGCGAATGAGTGTCCCAGGAACGCGATTGAGATGATCTTGGAGGAGAAGTAGATGGCCGATAGTAGTGCGAATGCCGGACCGAAGCTGGAGAGCATGAAGGTCGTAGAAGGCTCTTATGCCCTGGCCCACGCTGTGATGTGCTGCAGCCCAGACGTTGTATCTGCCTATCCCATAACCCCCCAGACGCATATCGTGGAGCATCTCTCAAAGTTCGTGGCAGATGGCAAGATGCCATCGGAGTTCATCACGGTTGACTCTGAGTTCTCCGCCCTCTCGGCCCTGGTGGGATCGAGCGCTGCTGGAGCTCGCTGCTACTCTGCCACCACAAGCCAGGGGCTTGCCCTGATGTTCGAGGTTCTCTACAATGTATCAGGCATGCGCCTGCCGGTTGTTATGACAGTCGCCAACCGGGCTCTCAGCGCCCCCCTGAGCATCTGGAACGATCACCAGGACTCGATGGGGGCTCGGGACTCCGGATGGATTCAGTTATACGCAGAGAGCGTCCAGGAGGCTGTGGATCTAACCGCCGTTGCCTACAAGATCGCCGAGGCAGAGGACATACTCACGCCTGCGATGGTCTGCATGGATGGCTTCATCCTGACTCACGTCTACGAGCCGGTCCAGCTGCTCGATCGAGAGATTGTCAATGAATTTCTGCCACCTTATGCACCCAAGATCGTCCTCGATCCGAAGAATCCAAAGACATTCGGAGCCTTCGTAGATCCAAGCATGTTCACGGAGTATCGCTACATGCAGTACCAGGCGCAAAAGAGGGCGCTCTTGGCCATCGAGCGGGCCGATCGGGAGTTCTTCGAGATATTCGGCCGCTCCTACGGCGGGCTTCTGGAGGTCTACCGCGGTGACGACGCAGAGATCATGCTCATCGCCATGGGATCGGTTTGTGGAACCATCAAGGATACGATCGATGAATTGCGAAGCGATGGAGTAAAGGTCGGCCTGATCAGGATCAGGAGCTTTAGGCCTTTTCCAGTCGAGGCCATTCGAAAGGCCCTAGCCGATGCCTCTGTTGTCGCTGTCATCGAGAAGGATGTGACGGTAGGCAATGAGGGAGCTCTCGTCTCCGAGATCAAGGCTGCGCTCTACAACAGCAAGGTCGGCATTCCAGTAATCGGCTTTGTCGTAGGGCTTGGGGGCCGCGATGTCACGGTGGCCGGCGTCAAGAATGTGGTCTCAAAGGCGCTAGGAGTCAGGGAAGGCCGGATGGACCACGAGTTCGAGTTCTTGAGTTTGAGAGAGGAGTTACTATAGGAGGTGCACAAATGCAGAATCTATTTGCCCCTGGTCATCGGGCCTGCGCAGGCTGCGCAATGCCCACGGCAGTGAAGCTCATCCTCGATGCGGCTGGGCCTAACACCATAGTTGCCTCTCCCACCGGATGCCTAGAGGTGATCTCCACGCCCTTCCCGGAGAGCGCTTGGGAGGTTGCATGGATCCATTCCCTATTCGAGAATGCAGCGGCAGTTGCATCCGGCATCGATGTTGTCATGAAGCGGCTTGGCAAGGAGGATACGAACATCCTCGTGATCGCCGGCGACGGCAGTACCTTCGATATCGGGATCGGATGTATCTCAGGGATGTTTGAGAGAGGCCACAACGTCAAGTACATCTGCTACGATAACGAGGCCTACATGAACACCGGCGTACAGCGAAGCAGCTCCACGCCCTTCTGCACCAATACCACAACAACGCCTGCTGGCAAGGTCAGCTTCGGAAACCCGCTCCCCAAGAAGGATATGCCGGCAATCGCCGTTGCGCATCGCGTGCCCTATGTGGCAACGGCTTCTGTCGCCTATCCCGTGGACCTGCGAAAGAAGGTGAAGCGCGCCTGTGAAATTAAGGGCCCGGCCTACATTCAGATTAGCGCTCCGTGCATCACAGGCTGGAACTTCGAGGCTGGAAATACCATCGAGATCGCCAGGCTCGCCGTGGAGACGTGTCTCTGGCCCCTCTACGAGTACGTGTTCGGGGAGCTCGACGGAGTCAAGAAGGTCAGAAGCAAGAAGCCCGTCGAGGATTACCTGAAGACTCAGGGGCGCTATCGCCATCTCTTCCGAAAGGAGGGAGGGGCTGAGGTTATAGCGAAGATCCAGGCAATGGCCGACGCCAACGCGTTGAAGTTCGGCCTTCTGGGCTAACGAGGCGAATCATATGTACGTGGGGCGGATAGTGATCATCGGCCGCTCCCAGGGTCGGCCCTGGGTGGCTTACAGGGTCTCATCCAGGAGCTTTCCGAACCGCAGGGCAGAGGTCAGGGGAGGTGCGGTCCTCGTCTCCCCCATCGACCCAGCCGACCTTCGCCGAAATCCCTACATCGCATACAACTGCATACAGCTCCTGGAGGATGCTGCGATCGTTGCAAACGGTACTCATGCCGACATGATCGCAGAGAGGATGGCCCAAGGCTTCCCCCCCCTTGAGGCGATAG
Organism: Methanotrichaceae archaeon; assembly: GCA_016927425.1. GTDB lineage: Archaea > Halobacteriota > Methanosarcinia > Methanotrichales > Methanotrichaceae > JAFGMR01. The sequence continues at coordinate 13,792 of JAFGMR010000029.1, forward strand.
GCCTGAGCCTGCTTGCATTCGGGTACGAGAGGGATGAGCTGAAGACGCCCCGGATCGCAGGGGTGGTATTGCGAGATCGGGGATATCTGGGCATAGCCCGCGACTCCGAGCTGCGGGTGAAGGAGTATCCACTCCATAGGGATTGCGCCTTCCATGTGGCAACCTACGAGGCAGTCGATTTCCAGCCCATCGAGCTTGCCGCCGCCGATGCAGGAAGCCTCGCAAAGGCGGCCTTCCTCCTTCCTTACGAGAGGCCGGTATGCGCCGCGGCGGCCATGGAGGGGGACCTGGGGTTCCATTCGGATGTTTACAATTCCTCAGTGAATTCCAATCATAATGGGGAGTGAGGTCTGGTCATAATGGAGATCAACGGTGTGCAGATAGAGGATACTTACGCAGAAGGCTTTCCGATCAAGGTGGCCCGTGTACTGATAACAGCTATCAGCCAGCGGTGGGCAATGGAGGCTGCTCGAGAGGCGACCGGCTTTGGGACCTCGGTGATAATGTGCCCGGCGGAGGCGGGAATCGAGTGCACGGTTCCAGCGAACGAGACTCCGGACGGCCGGCCTGGGGTTTACATACAGATCTGCAACATGGGCTACTCGAAGCTCGAGGGTTCGCTCCTCGCCCGGATGGGGCAGTGCGTCCTCACTGCTCCGACGACTGCCATCTTCAACGGACTCCCCGAGGCCGAGAAGCAGTTCGATACCGGATTCAAGCTGGGATTTTTCGGCGATGGATACCAATGCGATCTCGACTACTGCGGTCGAAAGGCATGCAGGATCCCATTGATGGAGGGCGACTTCATGGCCGAGCACACGATCGGGGCAGTTGATGGGATCGCCGGGGGTAACTTCTACATAGAGGGACAGAACCAGGCGGCTTCCCTGACGGCGGCCGAGGTCGCAGTCGATGAGATTCGTCGGCAGAGGGGAACGATCACCCCATTTCCGGGAGGCGTCGTTGCAAGCGGCTCGAAGGTGGGAAGCGAGAAGTACAAGTTCATGAAGGCGACGAGCAACCTGAACTTCTGCCCGTCGCTCCGGGAAGACGGGACCTGCACCCTTCCCGCGGGGGTAACCTCGGTCTACGAGATAGTGATAAACGGAATCGATCGCGCATCGATTGAGAACTCCATGCGTGCGGGGATCAAGGCGGCCTGCACCGTCCCCGGAATCTTGCGGATCTCGGCAGGCAACTTCGGAGGCAAGCTTGGTCCGCACCACTTCCACCTCCATGAGCTACTGGGGTAGGGCCTTCCTGCCCCCCCTTTCATGGATGTTTTGCAGCCGGGAGTCCAGGGCAGATCCATGGCGCCTTGGCCCGGGGCTAGTCGCCCCAGGCATGGGAAAAGATCCAGCAGGGGGCAATCACCTGCGGGCCAGGATCTCCCTTGCGAGCTCCTTCCTCTTCTCCACTCCAACGAAGACTTCCACGAGCTCGAGCGCAAACTCAAGGGCAGTTCCGATAGCCTTGCTGGTGATGATGTTTCCGTCGATGACAACCCTCTCGTCGACGTGCTGGTCGGCTGTCATCTGAGCCTTTCCGGCTGGATTGATGGTCGCTTTGCGTCCCTCGAGGATGCCTGCCTTGATCAGGACCGATGGAGCGCCGCAGATGGCGGCCACATACCTTCCCTTCTCGTTCATCTCGCGCACCAAACGGAGGATTCGCTCGTCCTCCCCCAGGTTCACGAAGCCGGGAAAGCCACCTGGAAGGACGACTGCCTCGAACTGATCGGCCTCGATATCATCGAGCAATGCATCCGGAACGATGCCGATCTTGTGAGAACCCTCTATCGGGCCCTCCTTCAGGCTGGCGGAAACTACATCGAGCCCCCCTCGCCTCAGTATATCGACGATAGTTACGAACTCGATCTCCTCAAAGCCCTCGGCCATTGGGACAAGTACCAACATGTTCGATTCTCTCCTCCATTGATTAACCTCTCGCCGACTCTTATATCCTTTTGGCCCTCTTGAAAAGTTGCCATATCGTGATACTCAAACCATTAATGCACACTCATGAACGCGAATCAGATTAACTTATTCGTGTTCATTCGTGTTCATTCGTGTTCATTCGTGTTCATTCGTGTTCATTCGTGTTCATTCGTGTTCATTCG
>JAFGMR010000030.1 GCA_016927425.1 Methanotrichaceae archaeon
CTCGATATCTCGCGCGAGATCGGCGACAGAAGGGGCGAGGGTGCCGATCTGGGCAACCTTGGTCTCGCCTACTATCATCTGGGCGAGCCACGCAAGGCGATCGAGTTTTACGAGCAGGCCCTCGATATCTCGCGCGAGATCGGGGATAGAAGGAACGAAGGAGCCTGGCTGGGCAACCTTGGGAACGCCTACTCTCATCTGGGCGAGCCACGCAAGGCGATCGAGTTTTACGAGCAGGCCCTCGAGATCTCGCGCGAGATCGGCGACAGAAGGGGCGAAGGAAACCACCTATGGAACATGAGCCTTGCCATCGACGCCCTCGGCGACCGCCCCAAAGCGATAGAGCACGCATCCTCCGCCCTTGCGATCTATGAAGCAATCGAAAGCCCCACAGCCGAAGCTGTCCGGAAGAAGCTTGCCAAGTGGCGGAAATAGCTCCCCCTCACCCGCCCCCGAAGACGAATGCAACCTCCCCCCAGGCCTTGTCGAGCAGCCGCCTGTAGTACCCGATATCGAACCTGTCTGCCTCCATCTCAGCGTCCACCACCCACCGGGAGGAATCCCGCACCAAATAGCCGATCTCCATCCCTGGAGCAACAGCAACCCCAAGCCTCCTGTAGGCCTCGACAGCCGCTCCTTCGGCGCACCTTCGCGAGTACCTGAGCCTGCTGATCCTCCGGCGGATCGCCATCTCCTGGGGCCTGGCATCCGGAAGATCGCGCCTGTACCGGCCGTAGATCGCCCGGGCCTCGGGCTCTTGCATCGATAGGTCCTCGACCCCTTTGGCCTTTGCGAGCGAGTCGAAGAGCTCCATCTGCATCCTCCTGACATACTCGGGGGTGTCCCCCTTCCTTGCCATCACCCCCCTTGCTTTGATCTCGCCTGTCGAAAGCCTCCCGTAGTACCTGTTGTAGGCTCCGGATCCGTCCGCCTGGTCGAGAAATGCGATCCAGTCGTACGACTCAACCTCGGTCGAGATCCCTGTCCTCTTCTCGACCGCCTCCTTGAACCTCTGGATCTCGGGCCCTTGGACCCAGAGGCAGTCGACGATACCGTGAAGGACAGAGAGCCCCATCTCCTCGGCGATCTCCTTGACCTGCATGAGAAGCTCCCTCGATATCGATGTGATGCTCTCGTAGACCCCTATCTGGCCGAACTTGGCGTTCCTGTATCCTGTGTAGCCGAAGCTTACTACAAGCATCCACTTGAGGATGGAGTCAAGCCCTCTGTAGCTGGAGTCGACCTTCTTCTGCCGCTTTGTCTCGATTCGCAGCCGGAGCAAGGGCTCGAGGACAGAACTTAAGAAGCCTCTTCTATGGCTCCAGTCCGGGCCTTTGTCGTCCATATCGCCGCCATAGATCCCGTTGCCGCCAATCGCGCTGCCATAGGCGAGCGTGAGCCCGCCGCAGTCAAGCCCGTTGCGGCAAATCCCGCTGCCCTGGGATCCGGCGGCCAGGGCTTCGGCCTTCGAGGCGGCGTCAAGCGTCTCCGGGGAGAGGTTGTAGTTCACGATGATCGACGGGTACATCGATGTGAAGTCGATCTGGAAGACGTCCTGGTAGACCCCGGGCACCGGCTGGAAGATCATCCCCCCCTTGTCAGCCTCTCTGAGGGCGGAGATCGGCCTTGGCCTCTCGCAGTCCCTCTTCCTGAAGGGGACTGCAACCCCTCGCCTTATCGCCTCGTAGACCTCGTATGTCGAGACGAGCGTTCCCGGCGTAAACCTGGCGGCGAGGTTCGGCGGAAGGCCTGTCAGGCGGGATGCGAGCAGTATTCCAGCGAGATCGGCCTCCCGAAAGACAAAGCTCGACTCGGTGTCTATGAGAACCCGGCCCTCGGGCATGAGGCCGCCTTCCTTGTGGTAGGTCTTCCCGTAGCTCCAGTATGACCGTGAAGCCATCTCCCTGAACCTGCCGCTTCGGCTAAACGAGGAATCGAGGCCGTAGCGTCTCGCCTTATCGAGGATCGGATGCATCCAGGAGTCTGCATGGGGAAAGAGGATCACGTCCGGGTCGATCGTAGAGACGAGGCCGAAGAGGTCGGCGAGGACAGCGCCTTCCTCTCCCTTGAGCTGATATAGATCGTCGCCCAGGTCATTGCCCTTCACCTCGACGGAGTCGACGTTTCCTGCCCTCTGCGGATCGCCGGCAACGCGGATTGCCATGATCCTCAGCATGACATCGAACTCGGGCGAGAACCGCGACTCGCCAGGCTCGCCGCATGGAAAGAGCCCCTTCTCCGACATGTACCTCAAATCCTGCCGGAGATCGACGTTGTAGAGCTCCGCTGCCATCCTGGTCTGGATCTCGATCCTCTCGGCAACCTTCCTTCCGGCGTAGATCTTGTAGCCGTCCAGGGGACCGTAGATGCTCCTAAACGTGCACTCCTCAGCCTGAAAGAGGCTCTCTAAGGCCTCTATCATCTCCCAGTGGGCGTGGGGATCCTTTAGGTGGAGGTAGAAGGAGGGCGAGTAGAGGATTGTGGATCTCTCAGTCCTCCGGTGGCCTACTCCCGTCTTCGACCAGAGCTCGACTGCGCCGTTGTAGCCAGAGTCGAAGATCCACATGGCCCGCCTCCTTCCCTATCCCTCTCCTTCAAGAGCTCTATGAGGACCGAGAAGACCGCGGCCTCGAGAGGGTCGTCTAGCGCATAGAAGGCCTCGCTCGAATGCCTCTTCGCCATCTCGGCGAGCCTGGTTGCATAGACCTGGTCTTCCACCCTCATCGCGCGCCTCGCCTTCAGCCAGCGGTCGGCCACATCCTTTGCGCCCATCCTCACGCTCTGGACGGAGCGGCCCATCAGAGCCCCTCCGAGAGCGCTGTCTCTGCGCATGTTAAGGGCGCAAAAGGCGCAAGGTGGGCAAAGACGTCGAGATGTGCGAAGGGGGCGAAGAACTCCGAGGGCGCGAAGGATGCGGAAGGTGCAAAGGGCGCAGACGTACCAGAGCTCAGTGCCCTCGTTGCACCGGCCCTTGAAAGATCGAGTTCCATAGCCTGTATCATCGCCACCTCGACGATATAAGGCGGATCAATGGGCGGGGCGAAAGTGATCGGGGTCGCGGACGCCTTTGGGCGGCCCTGCCAACATCTTTAATAGATCAGAAGGCGATGATAATATATGAGAAATTCGCAGGTGGTTTGAATGAGAATCCAATCCCTCTTGATAATAGGCATTCTCCTCTTGTCCTTGAACGCAGAGGCAGGCTGGGATAAGATCTGGGACGGCCCGGTTGGAACGGTCGTCGTCAACTACAACCAGCTGAGCAACACAACGAGGCTCTTTGCAACCAATGCCGTCTCCGGAGATATCTATATCTACAGGCAATCCGCCGAGCGATGGGATCGCATAGGTGGGCCGGGTAGAGACTTCGTCGCCGCAGGCGGCAGGCTCTACGGCCTTGCCCCTGACGGGAACAGCATCTTCGCCTACTCCGGAACGGGTGACTCATGGAACCAGATAGGCGATGCTTCAGACGGCATAATCGGCGGAGCCAAGCTCTATTCCATCGATCCGCAATCGAAGGATATCTACGAGTACCTGGGACCCAACAGCTGGCGGAAGGTGGGCGGTCCGGGAAGCATGTTCCTCTCGATCGGGGGAGGCTACGGGGTTGGCATGTACGGCCAGCCGCCGGATGTAATCTCATCGGCGAAGCTCTATGGCATCGCCCCCGACGGCCAGGAGGTCTGGGAGTACTCCGGCGTCCCTGAACAGTGGAGCAAGATCGGCGGCGCAGCCTCGATGCTCTACGGTGGAGGATACGACGCCCTTTACGCCGTCTCCGGCGGCAATGACATCTACAAGTACACGGGACGTCCCGAGCAGTGGGTCGCCGTGGGCGGTCCAGGTAGGATGTTTGCTGTTGATACGTTCAACTGTCCCAGCCGGGACCAGACGTTCCCAAGGGGGATTCCAAACGATATTGGCTGCACCCCAGTCCTCTACGGCCTATCCAGTGACGGAAAGGAGATCTGGCGCTATACCGGCGTTCCAGACGAGTGGGAGCAGATACGCACCTCCGGATTCAGCGTGGACCTCGATAAAATCTACGCCGGCGGCGGAAATCTATATGCAGTGACGACACGGGGGGCCTTGTTCCAGTATGTGCCCTAAAGGGGAGGGAAATCCTCCCCCAGCTCTTTTTTTCAGGCCTGAGGGGAAGGCTTCGGGCATTGCCATCCGAGATTCGCCCCGGCCTATCCCTGCAGATCCTAAGCACTGCCGCCTCTACAACCTCGGAGACGCGGGGCCACTGCAGCATCCATCTGATGCGAGATGATGCCCATCATACTGGAACTACGAGGATATCCAAATGGCCTCCGATAGTGGCCGCATCCTCCAGCTGGGATTTGATACCCATCATCAGCCTTCGGGAATATATGCCAACATCACTCGGTCGCTATGGCCTCGACTGGGTCTAGCCTGGACGCCTTGAAGGCCGGGTAGAGGCCTGCCAGGAGGTTTACGAGCAGCGCGAAGGCAGAGACGTAGAGGAAGCTCTCGAGGTCGAGCAAGACGCTCATATGCGATGCTATGTAGACTTCGCTTGGAACCTCGATAGTCCCTATGAGCTGCGCGGCTACAACAGAGAGGACTCCTCCCAAGAGGGCGGACGGCGGCCCAAGCAACGCGCTCTCCAGTATGAAGATCTTCATAATGGATCGTCGATTGGCGCCCATCGCCATCATGATGCCGATCTCCTTCGTCCGCCTGCTGATGATCATGATCATGGTGTTTGCAATTCCAAACGCTGCGATTATGAATACGAGGAGATAGAACGCAATTGAATATATCTGCTGTGAGTCTAGCTGCTCCAGGATGTCCCTGTTCTTCTCTTGCCAGCTCTTGGCCACGTAGTTCGTCCTCGCACCCACTTGAGCTGCAACCTCCGGCGCGATGAAGATGTCATTGAGCCTCACACCCACCTCCGATATCACATCGCCCTCTCCGAGGAGATCTTGGGCGGTCTCCAGAGGCAGGTAGACGAGGCTTCCATCAAGGCCGGTCCCCGTCTTTATGATCCCAACAGCCTTGACGGTGACCGTCATGTCTTGCCTGATCAGCCGGAAGTTCTCCCCGCGCTTCAGCTCAAGCTCCTCGGCGAGCTTAGAGCCGACGACTGCGGCATGCCTCTTGAACTGGAGGTCGAGGTAGTCTCCCCAGATCAGGTCCTCTTGGACGTTGAGCAGATGGTCTTCCTGGATGGGATCTGCCCCGATGAAGATAACCCCCTCGACGTTGTCCTTGTACTTAGCCGCGGCTTTTCCCATCAGCCTGGGAGATACTGCTACCACCTGCGGATAGCCGAGAATGATATCCGAGACCGTCTTGTAGAGGTAGATGTAATCCTCGTCCTCCTTTGGGCTGACGACGATATGGGGAGCGTTCTCAACCGTGCTATCTATGAGGTTCTGCCGGTAGCCGGCGGTAAGGCCAATGAGGACAACGATCACGGCGACAGCCAGGGAGACCGAGAGCACGGTGAATAGTACCTGGCGGGGATTTGCCATTAAATGCCTCTTTGCCACAGTCATCTCGTACAAGCCGAGGCTCACCCCTTCAATGCGACGACGGGATCGAGTTTCGATGCCTTATGGGCCGGGTAGACGCCGGCGAGCATTGCCAGAATGATGGCAAGTATGGGAAATGCCACCATGTCGACGGGGGATACGAGGAACTTGAGGGTGATGGGTTGAGGTGCTGTTGCAGCAGTGACCGTGACGTGCAGGCTGTGGAAGTAGGCAGAGACGACATAGCCAAAGAGGCTTCCGGCGATCCCGCCGATCAGCCCGAGGGTGCCGCTCTCGATTAGAAAGAGCCTTCTGATCATGGGAGGATTTGCTCCCATCGCCATGAGCATCCCAATCTCCCTCGTCTTCTCGAGCACGAGCATGTTCATCACGTTTGCTATGCCGAATGAGGCGATCAACAGGACTAGCATGAGTATGAGGTCGTTCGATAGCGACTCGATCTCGACAGTCCTCTCGAACTCGGGGAAGAGGTCCCGCCAGCTCTCGGCCTTATAGCCCCAGGCAGATATCCTCTCGGAGACGATGTCAGCCCCTTCGGGATCCTCCAGGTGAATATCGATGTACGTTACGACATCGCCCTCTCCTAGAAATGCCCTTGCCGTATCGAGGGAGACGAAGGCTGACTCGTCCCACTCCTCAACGCCTGTGTCGAATATGCCGCCGATCACCAGGTTCATCGGCTCGGAATCGGGATAGCTCGCCTTCACCGAGTCGCCGAGCTTCACCTCCAGCTTCTCCGCCGTGGTAGTTCCTAATACCACCTTTCGGCCTGCAAGGACGGAGTCGAGATCGCCCGAGACCATGTAGCGATCCCCGATCCTTGTCACCTTGTTCATCTCGGATGGGACGATTCCAGTAAGGGCGACGTTCTCCACCTTGTCCTCGTGAGAGAGGCTTGCCGTGCCGCTAAGGGCCGGCGACACCGCCACGACTCCCGAAATCGCCCAGATGTTCTCTATCAATGTCTGATAGAGGTAGATGTACTCCTCCCCGTCCTTTGGGGTCACTAGGACGTGGGGGGGCTCGAAGAATATGCTGAAGAATGTGTCGAGGCTCCCGTTCATCAGCGAGCGAAGGACGATTATGATCGCGACGGCAAGCCCTATTGCGCCCATCGAGAGGGCCGTCTGCCTCCTCCTGGTCTTGATATGCTTGAGGGCTACTCTGGTCTCGAACAAAGGATCACCCAGCCTCTCGGGGGTTATGCCGGTTCGGACCCTTGATGAAGTTGAGGAACTCCGAGTTTGCGCGAGAGACCGGCCATCTGGAACTCCCGAGAGGGCTCTGCCTACTGAGGTGTGATCTCGTTTAAACCCTCCGGCCTTCCTCCGATGGAAGGATAGATAACCATGGGAGAGATTAGATTACTGAGCAGCCCCTGGGGAGGAGCAGATGTTGAGGAAGGACTCTCTCAAGGCCTATCGCGATATGAGGAACTTCTCAGCCACCCCTGAGCCGAGCGACCAGCTCCCCGATGACCAGCGAATCGCAAGCGGCCAGATATTCGTCATCCAGAAACACCGGTCGCGGTCGCTCCACTACGACCTGAGGCTGGAGGTGGATGGAATCCTTAAATCCTGGGCCATACCGAAGGGCCCGTCAGTGAATCCGAAGGACAGGCGCCTTGCCCTGCCAACTGAGGATCATCCGCTCGCCTATGCCCAGTTCGAAGGGGTGATTCCAGAAGGGGAGTACGGCGCAGGCGCTGTGATCGTGTGGGATGTGGGCACGTACGAGAACCTGACGGAGAAGAAGGGCCGCCCGGTCTCCATGAAGCGCGCGCTGGAGATGGGCCATATCTCATTTCGCCTTGATGGGCGGCGTCTTAAGGGAGGTTTTGCCTTAACGAGGACTGGGGTGGGAAAGGAGGAGAGATGGCTGCTCGTAAAGAGGGCCGACGAGGAGGCAGATCCGACGAGGGATCCAATTGCGGAGCATCAGGACTCTGTGATCTCCGGAAGGACGCTCGATGAGATCGCGGGTGATGCGCTATGAAAGGACGCCGTCTGGGCGGCATAATGCATTCGCGGACGATCTCGCCTCTTTTCGGGTGCTCCATCCCTGCATTCTCTCTTTTCGCACTGATCGCCCTTCTCCTGATCGCCCTTGCGCCGATCCTATTCGTTCAGACAGGCGCTGCCCTGCCATCGGCCTTGGTCGAGCTCAATCCTCCTGGATATCTCTCGGACGACTACTACAAGGTCACGGGAGGGCCGGATCTCGAACTCGCCCTCGAGCGCTCCAGCGCCTACCAGGGGGAGGAGAGGGCCCTCTTCCTGACGCTTGTTAATCGAGGTCATCTCCTCTCCTTCCAGGTAAATGAGCAGCCGGACCAGTCCAGGCGAGAGGAGGTCCTCGCAGCAAAGAAGGAGGCAGAGCTCGAGGCCCAGAGGACGACCGCACAGGAGATCTCGATCGCCCTGAGGCCGGCAAACGAGAGTGCCATGGAGGTGAAGAGGGAGGTTGCCTACACGGGGTCGCTTAGGGAGGGCCAGACCTCGCCTAGGCTTGAGTTCCCCTTGGAGGTCTTCAGGAACACGACCCCTGGGGAGTATACGCTCCTTGCCACTGTCAACTACACCTACCAAAGAGATGTAGCAGTGGTTGGAAAAGATGAGAGGCCTGAGAATCCCGATATCTATTACTGGTTCGATAATGCGAGCCAGACATATCCATTGCAGCTATTGATAGAGCGACATAGCGATGCTGTGTTCGAGATAACTAAGATGGAGCCGGCCGAGCTTTCGGCAGACTCGAAGGATAACGTCCTCAAGGTGGTTGTTCGAAACGTCGGAGTGGATACGGCCTATGATCTCGTATCGAGGCTGCGTCCCGAGGCCGGGATTTACGTGAGCGTGGACCAGTCCTCGGTTCCGTGCCTTCTGCCAGGAAGGGAGGCGGAGCTGGTTTATAAGCTGGATCTCTCGAAGGACGCAGTCCCCGGCAAGCGCTATCGTCTAACTCTCTTATTCGACTTCTCCGATAGCTATCGAGAAGACCTGGAGGACAGCCTGCAGATCTACCTCACCGTCGCCCCAAAGGGCACGTCGTCCCAGATCTGGCCTTTGGCCTTGGCTGTACTGGTCATCGCAGCCGTTGCAATGGCTGCACAACGCAGACGCTCCAGAGGGGGATGATCGGCGAGCGACCGGAAAGCGACCGGGGATACGACTCACTAGCGGCCGTGTGGTGATCGACCAGCGGCAATGAAATGACTGACGAGCTATCGTAAAATGATCGACGAGGGCCAGATGGAAGTCTGGGAAGCGGTCGATGAGTGACGATATATTGATCCAAAACGAAGCCTCGAATGATATGACTGTTGCGGCAAGGGATCTTGTCAAGCGGTTCGGCCAGCTCAAGGTTCTCGACGGCCTCACCATTTGTATCCCTCGCGGGACTACCTACTGCCTTCTGGGGCCAAACGGCTCGGGGAAGACGACGTTCATCAGGTCGATAGTCGGCCTCATCCGTCTTGACGGCGGCGAGATGGAGGTTCTTGGAAGGCCTATCTCGCGGGTGAGGGAGATCATCTCCCGCATAGGTTATATGACGCAGCACAAGGCGCTCTACCCCGACCTAACGCTCCAGGAGAACATGGAGTTCTACGCAAGCCTCTACGGGATCAAGGGCGCCCGCCGAAGGGCGAGGATTGACGAGCTTTTGGAGATGGTCGACCTCGAAGATCACAGGCGAAGGCTTGCGGGAGACCTGAGCGGCGGGATGTATCAGAGGCTCTCATTGGCCTGCACCCTCATCCACGATCCGGACCTACTCCTTCTCGACGAGCCCACGGTCGGCGTCGATCCAAGGCTTAGAAGGACGTTCTGGGAGTACTTCGAGTCACTGACGGATGGCGGTGCCACGATCCTCATCACAACGCACCTCATGGACGAGGCCGAAAAATGCCGTATTGTCGGCTATATGAAAGCAGGAAGGCTTGAGGCTGAGGGAAGCCCTGTGGCCATAAAAAGGCTCGCAGGGCTTCGCCCCTCGATCCGTCTCTGGGTCGACGACTCAAAGGCGACGGCAGACCTGCTCGCATCAAGCGGATTCGAGGTAATCGAAAGTGGCGATGCTTTAGACGTCTTCCTCGACTCGTTCAACGATGCCAGAACGGTTCTCGACCTGGCCCGGCCAAGGGACCTCAAGCTCGTCGAGCCTACTCTTGAGGAGGCCTTCCTTCGCCTCTCCGATATTGGGAGAGGAGGGTGAATTTTTGGAGGGGAGGATGATCTCGATCTTCGAAGGGCTCGATGCAAGCCTTGACCGGATCCTCGCAGTCGCCTTGAGGGTGATCCGCCAGCTCAAGAGGGATAGGCGTACCGTTGGCCTGATCACCTTCATCCCCATATTTCTCATGGTCCTCTTCGGATATGCCCTCTCCGGGGATATGAGCGGAATCTGCCTTGGACTGGTCGACGAGGGTGGCCAGGAGGGCTTGAGGGGGCATATTGAGGGCGTAGACGACTTCGAGATCCTCCACCTCGGGTCCGCATCGGATGCCGAGCAATTGATAGAGGAAGGAAGGCTGAACGGGGCAATCGTGCTTGGGCCAGGGCAGGTTGTCGTCATGCTCGACGGCTCAAGCCCGCAGATAGCGACCTCATTGATTAACCTGGTAAGGGCGGGGCTGGAAGGGCCAATGCCGCTCGATCTGCGCTACATCTACGGCTACGACCTCGAGATGATGGACTCGGTCGGGCCGGCCGTCCTCGGCCTCGTGGTCTTCTTCTTCACGTTCATCGTCTCCGCGGTATCCTTTCTCCGTGAGAGGACGCAGGGAAGCCTTGAGAAGTTCGTCGCATCCCCCCTCAGCAGGCCGGAGATGGTCCTCGGATACCTCCTAGGCTTTTCGGTCTTCACCGTCATCCAGTCCGTAACCACGCTTGTTGTCGTAGTCTTCGTCTTCGGAGTTCCGATGTACGGCTCGCCGATAACCGCCCTTGCTGTGGTCCTGCTGCTGGGGGCAGCGGCCCTCGTGATGGGCGCCTTCTTCTCCAACTTTGCAAAGACCGAGTTTCAGGTGGTCCAGTTCATTCCGCTTGTCATACTGCCCCAGGTCGTTCTCACAGGCGTCTGGTGGCCGCTTCAGTCCATACCAGAGTCCATAAGGCCGGTCTCCAGTATCCTGCCCCTCACCTACTCAAGCGAGGCCCTCCGGGCTGTGATGCTGAAGGGAGCGTCCCTCTGCGAGATCATGCCCGATATTTTCGCCCTATCACTCTTCTTTGCGATCGGATTTCTCGCAGCCACTCTCGCTCTGAAAAGGGAGGTTGGCTGAACGGAGGCCTGCTTGCGCCCGACTTCGCCCACTATCGCTCATAGCCTCGTCCTATCCCGTCTCCTTAGCTCCTTTGGAGTGGCGTTCCACTCCCCGATATTCTCGACATGCTGCTTTTCCACCCACCCGCTCTTCGCCTCATCTCGATGGTCGAACTGGCGGACGTAGGGCTTGATATCGAGAAGGGGCGTATCGTTCAGGACGTCCATCCCGCAAACCTCCAGAACGTTTCCCCTGACCGCTTTCAGCTCTACGATGGAGATACCGATGGGATTTGGCCGGTTGAAGTGGCGTATGGCGAAGATTCCGCGCTCTCTCTCCCCATCGAGAAAGGGCTTCTGGAGGAGGGAAGAGCCCGTCGCCCGATGGAAGTGGTAGATGAGGATTATGTGGGAGAACGACTCCAGGTCTTTGAGCCCTTGGGCGTACTCTGGAAACAGCTCCACCTCGCCTTCGGAAGAACTGTTGAAAATCCCCTGGATGGGGGTCTCCTCCTGCTTCGTATACTCCGAATGGATGATCCCGATTGGTCGATATCTGATCTCAGTTGTCCGTGTTTCCATCATCCCTACACCTCGCACCTTAAGCCTCGAATGACTGAAGAATGGCTTCTCATCTTCGCGCTTAGAAGGGAGGTTGGCCAAACGCAGGCCCGCTACCGCCTCGGCTTTGCCCTCCTCCCTCCGGACCCGCCTGCCTTCCCTAGATCTTGAAGCAAGGAGTCCAGGTTGGCGAGGCTGATCGCTCGAGCGATCTCGTAGAGCTTCCTTGCCTCCTCCAGGCCGCCAGTTGCCTGGAGCAGCAGTCCGAGGTTCCTTGCGTCCATCGCGACCTGGGGATGATAAGAACCGTGCTTATCCATGTGATGCTCGAGTATCCTCTCGTAGCTCGACCTCGCCTCGCGGATGGGCCTGTCTCTTGCGATCAGGTCGACATGCGCTTGCACGAACTCCCTCTCCACCTCGTCGAGGTCGCCATTCTCGGAGAGGTACTCCGCGATTTCGTTGATGGCGACGTTCTCGATTAGGTCCGTAACCGAGCCCTCCGGGTTATCGATGTTGTTGAGGAGGCTATCGGTCGTGTTCTTTATGGCGAGCTTCTCTCCTTTATCTATCTCGCTCTTTTCGAGAAGGTAGCCGATAAGGTGTCCTATAAGGAGCTTCTCTATGGGAACTCTTACAACCGTCACATCGTTAGGAGCATCGTAGATCTCATATGCCCTGCTTCGATCATGATCCCCCGGATCCGATCTTCTCGTCCTCAAGGCCTAACATCCCCCCTGCCATAGCCGTTCAACGGAAGAAGAGAAACGCCCACGATAGATATATCTTTTGATCTTTATGTACTCTTTAGAGGCCAGGTTGATAAATAATAGGGGTTGCATTGACGGCCATGGAGATCGTATTCCTCGGAACGAACGGCTGGTACGACACTCTTGCCGGAAACACAATTTGCATTCTCATAAGATCGAGGCACCATGATATACTGCTCGACGCCGGAGACGGCATCCACAAGCTGGATCGATTCGTCGAGGAGGGGCCGGTCCACCTGTTTCTAAGCCACTTCCACCTGGACCACATAAGCGGGCTGCACATACTGAACAAGTTCCACCTCAAAGAAGGCCTCCACATTTACGGACAGCCTGGAACTAGACGGGCGCTCGACGCTATAGTCGCGCGCCCTTTCACCGTCCCCCTGAAGGATCTTCCTTACCCCGTCGATGTCGCCGAGCTTGCCCCCGGCATCCACGAGGATCCCTTCCACCTGGAATGCCGCTTCTTGGACCACTCGTCGCCATGTCTTGGCTATCGATTCTCCCTCGATGACAAGATCATCGCTTATTGCCCGGACACCGGCCTCTGTGAGAACGCCGTCCGCCTCGCGCGCGATGCAGACTTGCTGATCGCCGAGTGCTCACTTCGTCCTGGCGAGACGTCCCCCGAGTGGCCTCATCTCAATCCAGAGGATGCAGTCAGCCTCGCCCGAAAGGCGGGGGCAAAGAAGCTTGCCCTCGTTCACTTCGACGCAAGCCGGTATCCAACGGTCGAGGACCGCATGGATGCGGCGTCTTCAGTTGACTATCCAGGATTGATCGCGACACTTGACGATATGGCGATTGATATATGATATTGTGAATGAAATGATTGGCGTTCATTCGCGTTAATTCGCGGTTAATAAAATCAAACCACTAATGCACACTAATGAACACGAATCCGATAAAGCAATAAGGGTTCATCCCCGATTGACATGTTCATGATCCTTGTGGGCTCATGCACAGAGGATGAAAAACGATATCTAGCGATGATGTAAATAAGGAGAGATAGCCAATGGCCTTGCATCCAGCCTTCCCCGAATCACACTTGTTCAACTCCTCGCTAATCTTCAATGAGTCATTCATCATCAATATACTGAGCATATGTAAAAAAAAAAAAGATCGGCCGCGAGGGCCGATTCAGTCTTCAGGCATTCCTTCCGTTCTCGGAGAGGATGTAGCCCAATATCTTCCCGTAGGCAGGCCTTGCGACACCCACGCCGATCAGCACTCCGATTATGATGATCAGCGCAAAGCCCTGGAGGGCGCCAAAGCCCATCCAGACCAAGGGTGCCATTGCAAAGATCGTCGTAAGCGCAGCTCCGAGGATGATTGCAAAGGCCCGGGAGAGCCTCGCCACATAGACCTTGCCGCCTGGAATGCTGATCTTGCCGCCCTCCTGGGCGAGCTGCTCGGCCTTGGCCTGAATATTCTTCTGGCTAGGCTTGAGGTTCTTGCTTGGCTGCGGCTTTGGCGCCTCGGCCTCGCCTCGCAGAAGCTCATCGGTGATGATGAAGAGGTGGTCGACGCCTGTCCCTATCACCGTTATTATGCCTGCGATGCTTGCGAGGTCAAGCTGCCAGCCGGCCCAAGACCAGATGCCTAGCATTATGAAGACCTCGCTGAGGGACGTTCCGACCATCGGAATAACGATCCTCTTCTCGCGGTATCGGTAGTAGACTATCAGTGCCACGATCAAAAGCGCGATTATTCCCGCTATTGTGATCTGCCTCATAAACTGGGCACCGAGGGCTGCGGTCACCTGGCCGGAGCCTATGATCTCAACGTTGACTGGAAGCGCCCCTTCCCTCAGGTGGATGTAGAGCTCCCTGCCCTTGGTCCATCCCTCATCTCCAGTGCCGACAGTCGCCTCCAAGTTCCTCATGGGGGCCTTCTCGAGGCTTCCTGCAAGCTCGGTTGCAAGGGGTGCAGAGAAGATCTCGTCCTTGTCGAGGAGCATTGTTACGTAGTGGGCCTGGGGATTCCTCGTGGCTCCGCTATCGATTGCAGCCCTTTGGAAGAGCTGGGCCCCGTCCTCGGAGAGCATGAATGGAACGCCTACCCGCCCTCCCGCGCCCGACTTGGGATGCTCCACCGCTTGGACCGCATCGCCGTAGAGGACGTGCATGCTCTCGTTGCCCTTGGTCTGGATCCTTATCTCGAACTTGCCTGGTTTGCCAACTACATCCTGGGCTGTGTCGACGTCAACGCCTGCAAGGTCTATCAGTATGAAGCGGTTGCCCACCACGCGGACCCTGATATCCTGAAGTCCCAAGCGGTTGAGCTTCTGGTCTAGCACCTTCTTCGTCTCGTCCACGGTCTCAGGTGTCACACCTTCCACGAAGGCCTCCTCGCCAGCGGCAACGCTGCCGTTGACCGGGGCAAGGATTGCGTTCAAGGATTCGCGAGTAACGTTGGATCTGATCTCATAGCGGACCGGCTCTACGCCCACCGTCTTGACATCGGCGTCGAGGGCTGACTTGAGGTAGGTGAGGATCACGTACTCGGGAGAGACGCTCAAAGTAATCCTCGTCTGGTTGGTCCTCTCGATCACCCTTGCGCCGGTATAGCCAATCTCCTCCACATCATCCTTGGAGACCTCGCCGGCAATATTGATCTGGTAGGTTCCGCTTCTTGCTGAAAGCTCGTCGATCTGACCGAGGCTGCTAAACTGCGTCCGGAGGATCTCCAGGGGGTCGCAGTCCAGATCGACTACTGCCCCCTGAAGCTGGAGTTGCAGCCAAGATCCTCCCTCAAGGTCCAGTCCGTACTTGAGCCTGGAGTCCAGGCCATGCTCGGTGGGGATAGGGGCAAGGCCGATCAGGCTTGCCGACAGGACCAACGCAAATATGATTATGCGAGGATCCCTGGATAGGCCGGATAGGCTCATCTCTTGCTCCTCCTGACCGTCTTCTTTGGCAGCTTCATATACCATCTAAGACCTTGGGCGTTGGTGATCCACGTGTTGAACATGTCTGCGATCAGTCCGAAGATAAGCACCGTCGAGATATCTGCAATGATGTCCATCCTCGTGAACGATGGGACCACCAGATAGAGCAGATTTGAGACCAGGAAGAGCGAGAATACCGCTGCAATCGATGTGGCGGTCATCATCAACCCCGTCCCCATGGCACCGATGATCTTCTCTTCAACTGGTCCCTTCCTCTTGGTGACCCTCATGGTCAGGAGGATATCCGTATCGACTGAATAGCCGATGAGCATCAAGAGAGCGGCAACCGTTCCAAGCGATAGGTTCACGCCGGTCAGGTTCATCGAGGCCGCTGCGATGAGGATGTCGGCCAAGGCGCAAAGCGCCACGATCGCCGAGATGAAAGGCTCTCGAAAGAGTATGAAGACCACTATGGCCATGAATAAGAACGATAAGGGTAGGTATTTGATCGCCTGCATCTGCAGCTCCTTGCTGTAGATCGGCCCCATATGCCTGATCTCCACATCGTTGAACTTGGAGTTTATCAGCCTCGCCAGGCTCGTATAGTCGTCATCGCTCATGGGCCCAAACTGAATCATATATCGGCTGCCAACGCTCCTGATCTCCGTGATCGGATAGCCGGCAAGATCCTTCGCCAGGCCCTCCTCCGTGCCCGAGGCCGGGACTGTGACAAGTGTCCCTCCTGTGAACTCCACCCCTAACTTGACCGGAGAGCCGGTGGTGAGGTAAGTGGTGCCCAAGATGATGAGGGCGATGGCGATGACTGCCAGGGGAAGGAGGATTATCTGCTTTGGCGGATATTTGGTGATTATCTCATCGAGATCCATACTAGTCTCCTCATTGCGCTGCTCCGTCCGGCGCTCCTTGGCTCAGATAGGGCTCGCGCGGATGGGTTACGCTTATTATCTTCGTATTTGGGGATTCGACCGAACAAATCAAGCGCGCAGATCGATCTCCCCCTATTTACTGCTGTCGTCATGTCCCTATGCGCAGAGCTTCAACGGATCAAACCTTCTCCCATCGCTTGAGGTTTGCGACCTGTGAGAGGGTCTTTCCACGGCGTATCTCCTCGTAGAACCTGCTTTCATTCTTCTCAACCTCTTTCGCCCTCCTGGCGAGCTCGTAGGCCCTCTCCTTGGGAATCACGACGACGCCGCAGTCATCTCCCACGATGTAATCTCCTGGGCGAACCGTCCTGCCGCCGCAGTTGATCTCGGCATTGATCTCACCCATGCCCTTGGGCTCTCCGGCATTGGGAGTGATCGCGCTTGCGAATATGGGATAGCCCAGATCCCTGATCTCGTCGACATCCCTTATGGCGCCGTCAATGACCACGCCCTCGATGCCTTTTACCTTGCAGCTAAGCGTTGCAAGCCCCCCCCAGGGGGCGATATATCTTGAGCCGTTGTATATGACTATGACATCTCCAGGACCTGCCACATCGATCGCCTCGACCGGCTTTGCCCAGTCACCCTCATATGTCTGAACCGTAACCGCCCTTCCCACGATCTTGGTGCCCCTGTTTATCGGGAAGATATCGCGCATAGCTCCCTTCCGGTGCATGGCATCGGAGATGTTCGAGGTCGAGACCTCCCTCAGAATGGCGCGCATCTCGTCCTCAAGGCTCCGGCGTTCCCCCTCCCAGGGCTTGGCTTGATCTAGAGCCTCCCGAATCGCCTTTGCGGATCCCGTCACATCGGCCGATCGGGCGATGTTTCCTCCAACGATGACAAGCGAGGCTCCGTTTGCCACGGCCTCGGAAGCGGACGAGGCATTTATGCCTCCGGCGGCGGCGACGGGGATCTTGACCTCTTTTACGATCTCTTTCAGGAAGTCTATGGTATTCTTGCCCATCATCTGCTGGTCGATGCCGACATGGACGCAGATGTAGTCGACGCCGAGCTTCTCCATCTCGCGGGAGCGTGAAACTGGATCGGGAGACGTGAGGAGATCGACCATTATCTCAGCGCCGAACTGTCTGGCCGCCCGGATGGCCTCCTCGATGGTCGAGTCGTCCGAGCTCGCAAGCATTGCGACCACCCCTGCCCCGGCCTTCGCGGCCATCTCTACCTCCATGGTTCCCGTATCCACGGTCTTCATGTCGGCCACTATCTTCACCCCGGGAAGGGCTTTGCGCAGCTCGCGCACAGCGTCCATCCCCTCGCTCTTGATCAGGGGTGTTCCAGCTTCTATCCAGTCTGCACCGCCGGCAACAGCCTCTTTGGCAATCTCTATTGCCCTGTCCAGTTCCAGCAGATCCAGGGCGACCTGTAGAATGGGTTTAATATACATCACCACCACAAAGGGGAAGATGTTGGGTAAGGTACCATGGTATATAAAATGGAGCTGGCTGACATAACGGAGATAGGCTTGGATGAGGTGAGGTTCGGCCCGGGGACGATATCCTTTGACAAGCTGCACGGCAACGGGAACGACTTCATGCTCATAGACGAGATACGCTCTGAGCTTGTGCCCGAGTCCATGAAGGCGGCGTTTGCAGTGCGTTGCTGTCGCAGGAACTTCGGCGTGGGTGCAGACGGCGTCCTCTTCCTTGTGAAGTCCGATCGATCCGATATAGGGATGCGCCTCTTTCAGCCCGACGGCTCTGAGGCGGAGATGTGCGGAAACGGCATTCGATGCCTTGCAAAGTACGCATGGAGCGCGGGCTATGTGGGAGAGAGCTTCAGCGTTGAGACGTTGGCCGGGATCATCCCCGTGGAAGTCAGGGAGGTAGACGGCACCTTCTGGGCCAGGGTCGAGATGGGGACTCCCCGTTTCGATCGCCCCTCCATACCAGCTCTCGGCGAGGGGGAGGTCGTTATGGAGGCGATCGGCGACGCAGTCGTGAGCGCCGTAAACACGGGCGTACCTCATGCCGTGATCATCGTCGACGACCTGGACGTCTCCTTAAAGGAGATCGCAACCCCCATACGCCACTGTTCCCTGTTTCCTCAAGGAACGAACGTTAACCTGGTCAAGGTGGGCTCCACGCTGGAGATTCGCACGTTCGAACGAGGCGTGGAGGGGGAGACCTTCTCTTGCGGCACAGGCGCTGTTGCGAGCGCTGCTGTTGCGCGCAGGCTCGGGCTCATCGGCGAGGAGGTGCTTGTCGAGACGAGGGGAGGGCCGCTCATCATCTACTTTGAGGGGGAGGAGGCCTTCATGGAGGGGCCGGCCGTGACCGTCTTCTCCGGCGAGCTCTCCGAGGAGTATCAACGCAGCCTATGGCAAGAGTTATAGGTGTGGCAGTCATGGAGGGTTCATGCTTCGAGAGGTGCTCATAGCACTGCTCTGCATCCATCTGATGACCGCAGCGTCTGCCCAGCCAGTCATGCTGATCGGAAGCAAGAGCGATCCCAATGCCCATCTATTCTCCTACGATCAGAAGTTTCGGGAGAGCACCTACCTGGAGAACTACAACTTGAGCATGTCAGCCTCCAAGGAGTTCGTGGACTGCACTCATCTCTACACAGGGATGGACCTCTGGAGCAATCCCGATTGGGTAGAGATCGGGATCCAAGCGAACTTCACCGGAATTGCACGGCTCGGCTATGTCGTCTACGATCCCCCGACCGGAAAGCTCAGGGATGAGACTACCCGCATATCGCACGAGTTCATAGGTAACTTCACTCTGGACGAGCATTTCCAGGTGCTGAGGAACCACAAGAACGAGAGCTGCTACCTGCCTCCGATCTGAGGACCTAAAAGCCCTCTGCCGGAGGAGATCTGCTCTCCTACGAGGCGGTCGACCAGACCCAGGAACTCCTCACATGCTGCATGCGGAATGGTCGCCCCCGCGGCAACGTTATGGCCGCCCCCTCTTCCGCCGACCGCCTTGGCCGAGGCAGAGAGCGCCTGGGCGAGGTTGAGCCCTGAACGGACGAGGTCTGCCGTCCCCCTGGCAGAGACCTTCATATCCCCATCATCCGTCAGAGCCAGGGCCAGTATGGGCTTTGAGCGGTCGGCCATCTGGAAGCTCATCCCAGCGACGATCCCAACTATCGTATCGAGTATGGCGCCTCCGGCATCGAAGTATTGGATGTGGCCAAGGGGCGTGATCCCCTTCATCTTGACTAGATTGAGGCCGTTTACGAGGTTCTGGCGATGCTGGCTGAGCAGAACGCGGGCCTCGTCGAAGGCCTTCCCCCTATCGCCCATGCATACCCGGAGACCGATTGCGGAATGGCCGTATCTAGCAGTCGCATTGAGGAGGGTGGAATACTCGCTTGCATCGCGAAGCTCGCATCCCTCGGTCTCATGGAGCAGCGTGTAGACCTCGCCTACGAGCCGGCTGAGCTGATGGTTCGAGAGGCCACACCTAAGCCCTCGCCTGATCAGCGCTGAGACCGTCCTCGACCTCTCCTCTCTGTCCAGGTCTATCCACTTGCGCCATCTCTCGCCGCCCAGGCGGATCCCTATCTCCTTCAGGAAGAGGATGCACGCCTCCTCGTTGCCGGAGAGCCCAGGTATGTAGGGATCGCTCGAGTACTCCAGCACCTTGTAGAGGGGACGTGTCTGCTTTCCGAAGAGCTTTAGGTCGGGGCCGAAGGATAGTACATCCACGCTTCGACCGATCTCGAGGATCTCCCTATTGATCCCGACGAGCCTCCCCTCGGCCATGTCCTGCAGGTCTCCAACGGCTCCGACCACAGCCAGGGCTGACAGATCTTCGTTTGCCCTGGAGATCTCCCTCGCCAAGAGGAAGGATGTGCCGCTTCCGCTGAGATCAGTCGCACCGTCTGCTCCCACAAGATGGGGATTGATGTGGGCGAGGACCTCGGCCTTCGACTGGGAGAGGGCATGATGATCCGCGATCACAGCGGGGATGCCGAGCGATGCGATCTCCTCTACCATGCCGCTTCCAAGATCTGTGAAGATGACTAGATCTTCCCCCAGGTCGGCTATCCTCTCGATGGCTGTTGCGTCGAGCTGCTTGAAGAAGAGAGGTAGATGCTCTATCCCTTGGCGGTCGAGGGCAGCGCATATTATCCCCGCGGCTGTTAGGCCGTCAGCATCGATGTGAGACGCCACGGCAACATGGCTCTGTCGACGTATATCCTCGGCGGCTTTGGAGCAGATCCGAATGAGCTCGCACATCCTATCATTGGCCTGCGAGGGTCCCTGCATGTTTCAGCAGTTAATGCAGATCCTGTGATAAGCCTTTGGGAAGGGGGACGAATGTATTCCGAAAGCCCCATTGAGCCATTTGTAGATTAGATAGATTTAAATACTCGTCAGCCTGTGATACAAATAATCCATGAGCGAAGATCTATTCGAGATATACCAGGCGATCGTTGAGGATGAGCAAAGGCGAAAGTACCTCAAGGAGATCGGGGACTGGCTGGTCGAGGAGTACTACGAGCCTCATCAGGCTTCCTGAGATACGTGGAGCTCATAGGGATCTGTCAAATTTGCGGACGCGCTGCAAGGATTCACACCTGCCAGCTTTGCGGCAAACATTGTTGTGAGCGTTGTTTCGTCCTCCCCTTAGGGGTATGTGTACAATGCCATGGTAGATCACCATATCCTTCGAGGACCCTCTGATTCCCGTCCTTTGCCTTCCTTTTTTCCGGACCCTCATTGCGCGAATCGTTCACGGCTTCACAGCATAGCGATTTGTATACCATTCACGCGTCTTGCTGCGTCGCTGTGGATGAGATCATAGCAATTGAGAGACCTCTCTTTCGACATGTTTGACGCCATTTCACAGCTATTCACAGCTGTCGCCAAACTCCCATTCGATAGCGATCGGTTCATTGTGAATACTATTCCGACTACTATATTGACTCTAATTCAAAAATAAGGTCATTCTAGTTGTTTTTAAGGCCTGAATACAGCTAAACACTCCAAGAAAACTTTATATACCTTAATAACAGGGCAGTATCTGTCAGAACCGGATTCACATCTTGTCTGATCACACTGAGGAATTGTACGTCGAGAGGGGATGGACAACCATCGGTGCTGCAGGGATAACGTTTAGGGTAAGGCGGTAGTCCTTGCGAGGGAATCGGATTTGTCAATGCGTAGCTTGGGCTATGCAGGCGTCACCGTGAAGAAGGGATGTAGCAACGGGAGTAGCATGAAGGGGCCGGGCATCTAAGCCTGGAATCGATCCGATATACGCGTTATCCACTAGAAGGGGATGGCATAAAGGAGAGGGCCGAGTCAGTCGAGAGGCCGCCTGTAGAAGGGAACGGGCGAATAGCGATGCCCTCTCTCAACAAAGGGAGTACTGGAAGGGAGAATAATCCGGTCGGTAAGGGAGACCGGCCTGAATTAGCCCATGGAAGGGATGGCCGATGCTAGGCGAGAACGATGACGAGTTCAGACCCAAGCTTCAGGCCTGGTGTATATATCGATATTCGAGAGAGGGATGACTGGAATGAGAGGAGCAATCAGGATCTTTTCCATTCCCTTGGACCTAGAGAGGGGTGCAAAGCTCAATCGAGCCGCTCGAGGTTCCAGGAGGGGAGAACAGTGCCTATCCACGGTCATGGCTTTGGCCGGGATCCAGCAGGCATGAGGTAATCCCGGAGGCGGTCATGAAGATCCGCATAGAGATATTTGAGGATAACGGGGGGAAGTCCACCTTCGAGTTCGAGGGTGCGGAGCAGACGGCCATCAGGGAGAAGGTCATAAACTTCCTCAACGCCTCAAACGTCTTCTCCGAGCCGGAGGCTGTCCAGGCTCCACCGATTCGCGCCTGGGATGTGGGAGGAACCCTGATGGAGCGGCTATCCATCTTCATACGCTATGAGTTCCAGGACACCTGGTTCAACTCCCAGTCACTGAGGGAGCGCTACGAGACCCTCGTCGACGATATCAAGCTCAGCACGGTATCGACCTACCTCTCCAGGATGCATCGGGACGGTTTGCTGGAGAGGAAAGGCAACAGGAACAATCGACATTATAGGCTATCGTCGAAAGTCGAAAACGGCATCTTTGAGGAGGTCCATCCACCAGCAGGGATGAGGGCGGAGATCAAGTCCGCCCATCGCTGAGCTGCTGACTGACTGAATTATCTACGTGGCGGTATCATCTACGACCTGGGGATGGGCCTCTTCAAACGCTCTCTCCTCTTGGCCCATCCTCCAAAGGTCGTCTCTATAGAGATGGGCACGCATCGTCGATCCTCTCATCCATCTGCCTTCCCGCCCGACCTTCGCCATTATATCCTGGCCTCCCACTCATTTAGTCCAATAGAACCGGAACATAGCGATCTACTATGTGTAATTAGACATATGTGCTATTAGCGATAACCAGCATCAATCGTCTTATTTGGCCCCAACATGTGCTTAATCAATTGGGAACTTGGGATTGAGAACACTTCTTCAGCATGGCTGCCAGATCATCGATCCTCACAGGCTTGCTCAGGTAGCCGTTCATGCCGGCTTCCATGCACTTCTCTCGAACCTCCTGGGCGGAGTAAGCGGTCATTGCTACGATCCTGGGGATTCCTTTTCTGCTGGTTCTAGCTCTTATCCGGCGGGTTGCCTCGAGGCCGTCCATCTCGGGCATCTGCAGATCCATTAGGATCAGGTCGAACTCCTCCTTCTCGACCATCTCCAGTACTTCTGCACCATTGGATGCCTGGGCTGGTTTATACCCGAGCTTGTTCAGGATCTTTACGAGCACCTTCTGGTTTACGGCATTATCCTCGGCAAGCAGTATGCGCAAGGGATATTTCAGGCCCAGTTCTGTATCTATTGAACTGCTGGGCCTCACTTCTCTATCTATGCTTTCTCCTTTCAGGCGGAGGAGTGACTGGAATAGTTGCATGGGCTTCACAGGCTTGTTCAAGACCTCTGAGACTCCTTCGATCGTGCCCGAATAACCCAGTGATGTCAGTATCAACACCGGCAGATGACCCAGTCCCGGAAGCCTATGGATCCTCATGACAAGCTCTGAACCATCCATCTCCGGCATGCACAGGTCCAGGATGGCCATATCAAATCGCTCTTTGCGACCGATTATCCTGAGGGCATCCTCTCCCGACGTGGCCTCGATTGGGATCATTCCCCAGGAGAGCACCTGGCGATCGAGGATCTTCAGATTTGTCTGGTTATCATCTACGATCAGCACCCTCAAATCCCTCAGGCTAGTAGGCAGCACCCCTGCATCACGGTCTACATCCGCTGCATCAACCGACCGGATTGTGAAATGGAAGATGCTTCCCTCCCCAACCCGGCTTTCCGCCCAAATTCGACCGCCCATCATCTCGACCAGGCTCTTGCATATAGCAAGTCCAAGCCCAGTTCCGCCATATCGCTTGGTCATGGAGGAGTCGAGCTGGCGGAAGCTATGGAACAGCTGGCCGATCTGATCCGGATCTATGCCCATGCCGGTATCCTTCACCTGGAAGTGCAGCTCATTATGACCTTCTTCGATGGCCTTCGAAGCGACGGTCAAGACCACATCTCCATGGTCGGTGAACTTGATGGAGTTGCTGAGCAGGTTCAACAGAATCTGGCGCAACCTCGATGGATCGCCCACTACGGTTTTCACGCAAGAATCGTCTATATCGTAGATCAGCTCCAGGCCCTTCTCCGCCGCTGAGATGGAGACGAAATCGAGTGCTTCCTCCACAACCTGCCGGAGATCGAAGGGTTGCTTATCGAGGGACATCTTCCCGGCGTCGATCTTCGAGAAGTCGAGTATATCGTTGATAATGGACAGCAGGGCAGAGCCGCTCATCTTCATCGTATCGACATAGTCCTTCTGCTCAGCTCCTAATGGACTGTCCAACAATAGCTCCGACATGCCAATTATTGCGTTGAGAGGTGTGCGTATCTCATGGCTCATGTTCGCCAGGAACTCGGATTTGACGCGGGCTGCCTCCTCAGCCGTCTCCTTGGCCTGGATGAGTTCCTCGGAAGCGCGCTTCATCTCCGTGATATCCTCGCCGATCGACTGATACTCCAGGAGGGTCCCAGAATCGTCGAATATCCCTCGATCCGTCCACCGATACCATCGGATATCCCCTCCAGGAAGGATCTCTCGGTGCTCATATGAGACCACTGGATTGAATGGGCATAGCGATGTAAATTCATCCCTTACGAACTCCCTATCTTCCTCGGGGATGAGCGACAAAAACGAGCTTCCGATCAGCTCTTCCCGGCTCCGGCCAAAGCTCTTGCAGTATTCGTCGTTGACATAGGTTAACGTTCCATCCGACTTGAAGCGACAGAGCAGATTGGGCATGTCCACGACGATTGCCCGGTACTTCTCCTCGGCCTTCTCCAATGCCTCTTTGGCCCTCTTCTCCTCGGTGATATCAAGGAAAGAGGCCATCATAAGAATGGGCTCTTTGGCATCGCTGTAAACCGTGTTCGCGGAAAGCTTGACGTCGAAGTAGGAGCCGTCCCTTTTAACTCCCGTCAACTCGCCATGATATGCCCCCGTTTCCAGCACCTCTTGCAGGATCTCCTGGGCATTCTTCTTCTCCGTCCAGAACTCCGTGAAATGCCTTTTGAGAACTTCGCTCTCCTTATCGTATCCCAGAAGCTTGAGGAAGGAGCTGTTCACATAGGTCAAGTAGCCGTTTATGTCCGCCATGGCAATGGCGTTTATCGAGGCCGAGATCGCCCGATCTTTGAGACGCAGATCCTCTTCAAGCGTCTTGAGATCGGATATATCGCGGACGGACTCGATTGCCCCCGCTATCTCCCCTTGAGAATCGTAAAGAATGGACGCCCTTCCGAGCAGGAATATCTGGCCCAATTTAAGGTCACGCATGTAAGCCTCGCCCATGAGAGTTCCGTCCTCCAGCCACGTGATATGCTCGTATCTCCTCTCCACCTCGTCGCGCGGTCTTAAAACGAGGTCGATCAGTATGGGCCTCCTCTTTCCATAGAAGGGAATAGCATATTCGTAGTTGCCCTTCCCGATCATATCCTTTGACTTGACCCCGGTCAGCTTCTCGATGGATTTGTTCCAGGCGATCACCTTCCCTTCCTGGTCGATTACGAATGTCGCATCCGGAAGGAAGTCGATGATCTTGGCCAGCCGGTTTTGGAACTCCTGCAGCGCCTCCTCCGCCAATTTTCGCTTGGTGATGTCCTCGACGAATCCCAAGAACCTCGTCTCGGAGAGCTTTGTGGCAGTCACCGACCACCATCGCCTCTCCCGGTTCTTCGTCATAAACGGCACTTCGCCGGAGGAATAGCCTTCCGTCTGCACCTTTCGAAAGTGGCTGTGCCCCTCTTCCAGAGAGTCGGGAGGGATCATGTCCGAGATGCTGAGCTGGAGCAGCTCTGAGATCTCGTATCCAGTTATCCTGGATGCCATGGCATTGACTTCTATGTATCTTCCTCTCTCGTCGGAGATGAAGACGCCAAACGGCGAGTTGTCGATGTAGCTGCGGTATCGCTCCTCGCTATCCTTGAGATCGCTAAGAAGCCTATCGCGCTCCACAAGAGCCCGTGCGAGCATGATGTTTCCATGGCTCAAGGAGGATATCAGGTTCGCGAACTTACTGTAGAAGTTCATGACCGCGTCGACCTTCTCCCGGCTCCACCGGGGAACCTGGTCGAGCGCGGCTAGGTATTTGCGCTCATCGAAGCCGTATCGGCGCGCTTGATCTCGAAATAGGTCGTAGTCGGGAGTCTCGTCATCGAAGAAGAACTGCCCAAGGAAGATATTGCCGATGTGTCTTTCGCCAACGACGATGGGCGAGGCCATATCCCACATATTGTTCTTGCAGCGGTACTGTCTGTAGGTTCCTGGAGGCACGCCTTTCGAGAGCTTTGTGTCGCTCTCAATGCAGTTTTTCAGCGTTTCAGGGCAAACCCTGTGGAACTTTGTGCAGATATCCATCCAGCCGGTGGCAACCAGGACGTTTCCGGATAGATCCAGCACCGCAGCGCCGATCCCTGTGAGCCTGTAGAAATCATCCATGAGGGATTGGATGGCTTCGGAATCGATCATGTCGGATAGCAAAAGCTCGCCGTTCTCCACTTTCGGCTCGAGGATTGCGTCAAGCCTTCTTCTGACGCCCTTCTTTCCCTCATGCAGCGCCTCCTCTGCGAGCTTTCGGTCCGTGATATCGGAATGCGTGCCGATGACGCGCAAGGGCCTTCCGTCAGGTGTCCACTCGATAACCTTGCCGCGGTCGAGGATCCATTTGTAGGTTCCATCCTTGCATAGAACTCGGTGCTCGTTCGTGTAGACGGGCGTCTCACCGGAGAAATGACTCATAAGATCGGCGGAACACCTCTCCTTGTCGTCGGGGTGAACGCGCTTGCCCCATTCATCGAGCGTGCTTCCAACCTCATGCTCCTCATAGCCCAGCATCGCCTTCCATTGTGGCGAGAAGAAGACCTTTCCCGTCTGCACATTCCAATCCCAGACCCCATCGCCCGCCCCCTCCAGGGCGAACTGCCATCGAGCCTCGCTCTCTTTCAGGGAATTCTCCATCCTCTTTCGCTCGGTAATATCGATGAATACCGTCGAGAACTTCCCCTTTCCCGGAGAGCCCACATTTATTGCCAGGTGCTTATTCGATGGCTCGAAGTAGGTCTCAAACGAGGCAGGCTTACCCGTCTCCGCCACCTTGCTATATATATCGAGATACGGCGCTTTGCCCAACCCATACAGCTCGGATGCAAGGGCCCCTGCTGCCTTGCTTTTGGGGATCCCCAAGATGCGTTCGTAGGCGGGATTGACGTCCAGGATTCGATAGTCGACTGCCTGTCCATTCTCATAGATTACCTCGTCGACGCAACAACCAGCTGCCATGTGCTCGAAGATCGCCCTGAACCCCGCCTCGCTATCCCGCAGAGCCTCTTCTGATCTCCGTCGCTCGGAAAGCTCCCTCGCAAGCTCGCTCGAGAGCTTTGAAGCGAGGCGGGCTTGCCCCCCCTGCCACTGCAATGCATTGGCCATCTTGACCTTAATCATCGCCCGGATCTCGGCCTCGAGCTCTAGACGATCGGCCGGCATTGCGAGAAACGCATCGGCGCCGGTTTCAAGCGCTCTGATCCGGCTTTCCTGGTCCGTCTTCGGGCCGGTTAAAATGACCACAGGGATATGACCCAGGAGGTCGTCGTCCTTCAGCCTTCGGCATACTTCGAACCCATCGCTGGCACCCATGGAGATATCTAGGAGGATTACGTTCGGATCCTCATTGAGCGCCATCTGTATGCCATCTTGGCAGCTTTTAGCGGTCGAGATGCTTGCATCGGGAAATGCTTCCAAAATTTCGGCCCTCAAGGCCAATAGGCTCTCCTCGTTCTCGTCGATGGCAAGTATCTTCAGAGCTATTCTATCCATTCAGAGCCTCCTCCTAAATGGCTCTTGCAAGCATTCTACGACCGATGAGCCGAATCTTGCCTGCATCTGACGTGGGACAGGCCTTCGCGCCTTGGGCGTCTGCCCTTCGCGGCGGGGCAGGGCCGCAATTCCAATTGCCGCAAGCAGCATCGAAACGCTGATGTGTCTCATCTGAATCAATTGATCGAGATTGTCCTGCTTAAGAGTTTAAAGCTCTTCGGGAGTTATGCATCTTACCGCCTCGATCCATTCAAGGGCAGCCGTCGGGTTGCAGCCAGGTGGACCCAATTATCCTTGCCTGGAAAGGATATCGGTTATACAACCATATCATATTACATATATTGTTAATGTTGTATACTCATTCAGTTGTATGGTTGCCATGGCAGATCCACTGGTCTGAAGGCTGAGGGAAAATGCGGCAGGCTTTGCCAACTGACGTTGGATGAGACGGATGGATCGCTAGCATGCTAAGCGTTATCGAGGGTCTTCTATTATCGAGCCGATTCACTGCGCAAAGCTGGAACCTTGATAATCCCATTATTTATATAGAGTGAAGCTCCAAATGCTTAGGAGAACATGTTGGCCATTCACGCCGTATGGGATTGGAAACGCCTCCATATCTGGGCGGAATCGTCTGTACTCCCCCTGACCGTCTCGCCTTCGCGCGGAAGGCCTGCCAAGAATCCAAAGCCAAGGCCGCACCCCTTCTCCGTTCCAGGGGATATATTGAGAGATGAGATCGAGACGGCCTTCGAGGAGGCCCCATCAAGCCTCGATACGATCACCTGCCTTCTTCCATCGACGAAGAGGGGGCCGCTTCCCTCTCCATGGCTCATCAGGGAGGATTGCCCAATCGAGAAGCCTTCGGGCCTCTCCCCGTGGTCGATAAATTCCGCGACGTTCGACCCCTACTCGGCACTCGATCTCCTGATCGATCTCCCGGCCCATCCGCCACATGGAATCGCCTTTGCCGCATCCCTCCGGTTCTGGATTGAGGCTGCGAGGCTCTCGCTCGAGATCATCGCAAAAGAACAGTTTGCGCCGACTATTAAGGATGGAAAGGCTGTCTGGGTGCCTGTGATCGATAGTGGCGACCGAGAGCGTCTCGAGTTGCTTAAGGATGCGCTTCCACCAAGCGCCCGATCCTTCTTTGAAGCAAGCGAGCCTGGCGAGGACGCGATGCCCGAGCGGCTGGTCGAGAGCTTCATCGACCAGACGGTCGCTGCATTTGTCTTTGAATCGCTCAAGGCATCACAGACGCGCCTGGAGCCTCCCAGAAGGGGCCGCCCACCGAGAAGGTCTCCCCTGCCGCGCCAGTTCCTCCAGGCAATCGCCGATGACTGCCTATCCATCGAGGCGTCTTCACAGGAGATGGCCGACTTTTCGACGAAGATGCATGCATGGCACTCCATGCTCGAGCCAGCCCCCTCAGATGCTCTCCTTCGCACATCGTTTCGGCTCGAGGCGCCAGCTAAAGCGGACGATGAGCTCTGGCAGCTTCGAATCTTCCTCCAGGCGAAGGACGACAGAAGCCTCCTCGTCCCGGCAGATGAGGTATGGAGGGCCAAGAGCTCGACGATCACCATCCTCCAAAGAAGCATGGCAAATCCTCAGGAGCAGCTCTTGGCAGACCTTGGCAGGGCATCGAGGGTCTATCCTCGGCTCGATAGATGCCTCCAGTCCGCATGCCCGGCCGCCCTCGATCTCTCGACGGATGAGGCCTACTCATTCCTTCGAGAGACAGCGCCCCTTCTAGAGCAGAACGGATATGGAGTCCTACTTCCCACTTGGTGGGAGAAGCCGAGCGCAGGCATCGGAATGAAGCTCAAGCTCAATACGCCTTCGTCCGACAGCGGAGGGTCCCTGAGCCAGGGCCTCTTCGGCATCAACTCGATCGTGAGATACGATTGGGAGATGGCTCTCGGCGATATGACGCTCTCGGAGGCGGAGTTCAGGGAGCTCATCGACCTCAAAGTCCCCCTCGTCCAGGTTCGGGGAGAGTGGGTGGAGCTTCGAACCCAGGACGTCGAGTCCGCGATCAAGTCCTTCGAGGAGAGGAGGATGGGAGGGACGATCACAATGGGAGAGGCGCTCCGACTTGCGCTTGGCGCAGGCGATATGCTCTCCTCCCCCCTTCAAGTGGCAAAGGTCGAGGCCGAGGGCAAGATCAAGGAGATGTTGGCCGTCCTCTCAGAAGGAGGGGAGATGGCAGCCCTCGAGGCTCCGGCCTCGTTCAAGGGGCAGCTTCGCCCCTACCAAGAGAAAGGCCTCTCCTGGCTCGACTACCTCCAGGGCTTCGGCCTTGGCGCATGTCTTGCTGACGACATGGGTCTAGGAAAGACGATAGAGCTTCTGGCCTTCCTGCTTCACGAGAAGGAGGGATCTTCTGCATCAGGGCCAACGCTCCTCATCTGCCCCATGTCGGTTGTTGGAAACTGGGAGCGCGAGATAGAGCGCTTTTCTCCCTCCATCGAGGTGCTCGTTCATCACGGATCCCAGAGGCTCAATCAGGATGAGTTCGCAGATGCGGCGAAGGGGAGGGATCTCGTGATTACGACCTATGCGACGGCCCAAAGGGACGAGGCGACGCTTTCGACCGTCGACTGGGAGCATGTGGTCCTGGATGAAGCGCAGAACATAAAGAATCCTAGCGCCAAGCAGACCCAGGCGATAAAGAAGCTGAAGGCAGGAAAGAGGATTGCCCTCACCGGAACTCCGGTTGAAAACCGCCTCTCTGAGCTCTGGTCTATCATGGACTTCTTGAATCCAGGCTTCCTCGGCTCAGCAAAGGGCTTTCGTGAGAAGTTCGCTCTCCCGATAGAAAAGTACAGGAATATGGAGCGGGCAGCGGCGCTTCGCCGCATGACACAGCCTTTCATCCTTCGGCGCCTGAAGACCGATCCCGATATCATCAGCGATCTGCCGGAGAAGGTCGAGGCGAAGGTCTACTGCAACCTCACTCCTGAACAGGCATCGCTTTATGGCGCAGTCGTAGAGGAGATGCTTCGAGAGATCGAATCGTCCACGGGAATCGAGCGGAAGGGAAAGGTCCTCGCAACGCTTACAAGGCTAAAGCAGATCTGCAACCATCCGGCGCTCTTCATACAGGATGGAAGCCTCCTCGGGAACCGCTCAGGAAAGCTTGCCCGCTTGGAGGAGATGCTGGAGGAGGTGCTCGCAGCAGGCGAGAAGGCCCTGATCTTCACACAGTATGCGGGGATGGGGACGATGTTGAGGCATCATCTCCAGGAGAGGCTCGGCTGCGAGGCGCTCTTCCTACACGGGGGAACGCCCAAGAAGGAGCGCGATCGGATGATCGAGCGGTTCCAGTCGGACGGCCCGCCCCTCTTCATCCTCTCCCTCAAGGCAGGCGGCCTTGGCCTCAACCTGACGGCTGCAAGCTACGTCTTCCACTTCGACCGATGGTGGAATCCAGCAGTCGAGAACCAGGCGACAGACAGGGCATTTCGCATAGGCCAGAAGAAGAACGTCTTCGTGAACAAGTTCGTCTGCATGGGAACCCTCGAGGAGAGGATAGACAAGATGATCGAGCAGAAGAAGGAGCTCGCCGAGTCGATCGTGGGAACTGGCGAGGGATGGCTGACCGAGCTCTCGACAGACGAGCTAAGAGAGGTAATCGCTCTCTCCCGCGATGCCCTGATGAGGTGATCCAGGATGGGCTACTACTGGGGATACTATCAGCCGGCGAAGCCGAAGCAGGTTAAAAACGGGATCAAGGCGAAGAGCAAGCGCGGCGCAATCGGCCAGAAGTGGTGGTCGAAGCGCTGGGTTGCCGTCCTCGAGTCGTTCGATATGGGGGCAAGGCTTACTAGGGGCCGATCTTATGCGAGAAAGGGGCAGGTGATCGCAATCGATGTCGGGAAAGGGGTCGTTAGATCACAGGTCCAGGGTGCACTTTCCATACCATACGAGATCGTAATCGAGCTCGACTTGATCTCGGACGAGGAATGGGAGCGGGCAATCGAAGCCATGGCATCGAAGGCCATATTCGCAGCAAAGCTCCTCTCTGGCGAGATGCCAAACGAGATCGAGGAGGCTTTCTTTGAAGCAGGGGTCTCCCTCTTTCCGGATGGATCCGATCTTGCGACAGGCTGCTCTTGCCCTGACTGGGCAAACCCCTGCAAGCATATCGCAGCGGTCTACTACCTTCTTGCGGAGAAGTTCGACGAGGACCCCTTCCTCATCTTCAAGCTGCGCGGAAGGACGAAGGAGGATATAGTCGCAGCTCTCCGAAAGATCCGCGCTGCGAAAGCCGAGGCCTCGTCCGAGGGTGCCGCTGCTCCAGCGAAGCATGTAAAGCCGCTTTCCGAATGCCTCGACTCTTTCTGGGAGCTTGGGGCCGGGCTCGATGCCCTCGCCCCATCGCCTGCGCCGCCCGCTGTCGCAAGGGCTGTCCTAAAGAGGCTAGGGGACTCGCCATTCTCGATAGACGGGGCGAATCTCGCATCCTTCCTGGGCAAGGCCTACGATGTCGCAAGCCGCGCCGCGCTTCGGAAGGCGGCGGAGACAAACGGGGGCGAGGTGGGGGAGGAATCAGCGGATGTGCATCAGGCGGGGGATGAGAGACAGCCGGTGGAGGCAGGGTAGGGCGCAAGATCAGGTATTTATCAGGGAAGATCACTCGCTTTTGTAAAACGCGGCTGCGGGCAAGCGGCGTTGCTGCCCTGCGGAGGGAGATGTCGTCTCGGGAGATCGCAAAGAGGGCAAACTGGCCAAAGGTAGGCAAGCAAGAGCAGCCTGCCGGGATTATCGAGAGGATGAGATCTGCCAGGATTTTCGAGCGCATGCAATCTATCGAGGGATTTCTCATCTCCCTTGCAAAGATCATGCTAGCAGCCTTCCTCTTGATATGCCTATTTTCGCTCGTCTCTTGGATCTGGCTCGACGATGGGGGGATCATCATCCTCCCATTCGAGACCGGGGATGAGGGGGACAACGGCCAAGCGCTCGCCGACCTCCTCACCCACGATCTCCTGAGGATCAAGCTGATCCACGAGGCCGAGATGGACCTACCACAGCCACTACCTATAGGCAACTACTCAGTCCCTGAAATCACCCCCCAAGGATCCTCCATCGGTTACAGCATCCCCAACGGGGGGATGCTTCATCAAGGGATCTCCATCGGTTACAGCATCCCCAACGTGGGTATTCTGGGCCAGGGCCAGGTCTTTCTCTCCCTGGGCAATATCCTGTTAACGTTGAAGCAGCTTGCGCCCTTTAGCAAGCCATCTCCCACGCTATCATGCAGCCTTCAGCGCTACGGCTCCCGTGTTGTTGCCGTCGCCCTCTTCGATGACGGCCGGGGGATCGAGGCCTGGGAGGCGATCTACGAAGGCAATCTCTCCGAGGGAACGCCCGAGCTCGTCCAGGACTTGGCCTACAAGGTTTACCACGGCCTCTGCCTGAGGAAAAGTCGCCTCAACGCCCGACAAACCGAGGTCAAGCTTGCCAGGGACTGGAGGGCCTTTGGGAGCATCACCCAGGCGATGGAGGCCCGGCAGCTATATCTTTCAACGGGCGATCTCGGCCAGCTGAACCACTCCCGCGATAAGGCCCGTGAGGCCAATGCGCTGGAGCCTGGGTACATCGGCTCAGCCGAGGTGCTTTTTGGGTTGGGATTTGAGTATTTACAAAATGGCCTCCACGACCAGGCCCTTGCCACTTATGACGATGCCATAAGCATCAAGGCTGATGATCCAAGGTTTTGGAATGGCAAAGGCCTTGCCCTCTTGTATCTAGGCCGGAAGGAGGATGCACTAGGTGCCTTCGATAAAGCACTCCAAATCGATAAGAAGTATGCGATAATCTGGGCCAATATGGAAAATGCCCTTTTATCACAAGGTCGAAATAATGATGCACTGGATATCTCCAAAAGGTTACTTAAAATCAAGCAGGATGAGGCAATAATCTGGGCCAATAAGGGAAATGCCTTTTTGGGACTAAATCGGATGAGTGATGCATTGGACGCCTATAACCAGTCCCTTGAATTGAACCAAACCTATGTTAAGGCCATATATGGCAAAGGCGGAGCTTATCTTGCCCTCGGCCAGTTTGAAGAGGCGCTAGTCGCATTCAACAAGACACTCCAATTGAAGCAAGACTATGTCGAAGCCGCATATGGCAAGGGCATAGCCTATCTTGCCCTAGGTCGGTATGAAGAGGCGATAGCCGCATTCAACGAGATACTCCAATTAGTTACATATATTGCACTGATCCAGAATGACGATATATCATCCGCCTTCGACGAAGCAGTCCAATTGATGCAAGACAATGCTAATGCAATATTCGGCAAAGGCTTGGCCTATTTTGCTCTGGGCCAGTATGACCAGGCATTAGTCGCCTTCAACGAGGTACTCCAATGGAAGCAGGACGATTTCAAAACAATATATTGGAAAGGCCAAGCCTATCTTGCGCTAGGCCAGAATAACGAA
Organism: Methanotrichaceae archaeon; assembly: GCA_016927425.1. Classification (GTDB taxonomy): domain Archaea; phylum Halobacteriota; class Methanosarcinia; order Methanotrichales; family Methanotrichaceae; genus JAFGMR01. Next base: position 33,800 of record JAFGMR010000030.1, read on the forward strand.
GCATTAACTGCCTTCGACAAGGCCCTCCAATTGAAGCAAGACTACGTCGAAGCCATAGGTGGCAAAGGCCAAGCCTATCTTGCGCTAGGCCAGTATGACGAAGCATTAACTGCCTTCGACGAGGCAATACGATTCAAATCTGACTTTGCCGAGGCTTGGTCCGAAAAGGGCATTGCCCTACAAAATCTGGGCAGAAATAATGACGCCCTCGCCGCCTACCAGAGGGCGCTCGACCTTAGCCCCCAAGATCCCATCATCCTAGGCAACTACGCAGGCCTCCTGCTGGCAATCGGGAACACAAGCGGCTTTGCGCCCCTGGAGGTGGCCCTCCACCTCACCGAGAACGAGACCACATCCAGGCCGCTTCGGCTGGAGTGCTTCTTCTACCTATACGCCCACTCCCCAGACCCAGGCCAAAGGGACGAGGCCCTCTCGGAGATCAAGGCCCTCATGAAGGAGGGCGTCAGATCCCCCGGCTGGGACCTTTCCGCAAACGTGAAGGCCGCCCGCAACCACCCCGACCCCGCCCTCCTGGAGGCGCTTGCCCGCGTCATCTCCGGCGAGGGCGAGCTCTCGGAGCTCGATGCGATCCCGGCCTGGAGGGATGCGGGGGCTTGAGCGGAGGGGGCATCTTATAGGACTGAGCCGATAGGCAGGGCGAACATGATCAATACGTTGAGGTGAATTGCCCCCTTGGCTAATCTTCAGCGGAACCGCAATGCCTCCTGATGGTAATCTCTTTTGATAAGTATCTCAAGACTCCTCACGATATTGAACAGGTACTATCTCCCTTTATTTCAACCACGAATGAACGCTAATGAACACTAATATTTTAATGAGATTTAAGGGAATTTGCGGCCAATATTACCGTTTTATTGGGTTATTGTCGAGTTTAAGCATGTAAATATTCTCATTAAGTCTAAGCTAATGATTGACACACTTCAAGCAATTGAGCAGTTAGGTCGGGGCAAATCCCTACATATCAATCTCGAGGAATGAGAGCTTCTTCCCTTTTGTGGCCAAATCCATCAGGATCTGGTAATGCTCCTCCAGGCCCCTCTTCAGGTTGGCTATGGTCTCTTCCTCACTGAGGCCCTGATCGGCTACATTGGTCAAGAGGTCGAGAGCCACATAGAACTTGCCCTCCTTATGGACCTGGATGGGGATCTTCATGCTTTACCTCTCTCATTGCTGGGGATATAATCCCGCCCTGTCGATGCGAGGACTTGGGGCGACGGCCGGCAGCTCCACGACGCCGACGGCTGGCAATGCCAGGGCGCAGGGGGGGGCGTCCATCCAGATCCCTTGGAACATCCGGGTTGAAGTCCCTGTCGTCTTCAGTCAGCCCATATCACCTCCATCCTCACGTAGGGCAGGATGTAGGGGGAAAGGGAGTCTGGTGTCACGAGCTCTACTCTCCTCTCGAAGAGATCTTCCAGGTAGATGCATAGCTCCATGAAGTTATCGAACGTCGGCCTCTCGAACTCCACAAGGATATCCACGTCGCTCTCCGCCCCGGCCTCGCCGCGGGCAAAGGAGCCGAAGACGCCGATACGCCGCACAGAGAAGCGCTCCTTTATAACGTGCTCATGCTTCCTGATGACCTCGATTGCGTTCATGGAAGGGCTCCATCACATATTGATCCACATCTTCCCGGTCATTAGGTTATCAACGTCGAAGCTAATAATTTTTCGTTCAAAATATTGGACTCCCCCCCTCAACAGCACCCCCTGCGTGGCCAAGCCGAGAGATCCCCCCTTGGGAAAACCTATATCTGCAGGTTTCCCCATAGCCGGGGGAGGTGGTTTCATTGTCCCCCAAGCCAATCTTAGTAACATGCGGCCTGCCTTATGCAAACGGGCCCTGCCACATCGGCCATCTCCGCACCTACGTCCCAGCCGACATATTCGTGAGGTCTCTGAGAAAGATGGGCGAGGATGTCCTCTTCGTCTGCGGCTCCGACGCCCACGGGACGCCGATCGTGGTCAACGCCGAGTCGCAGGGGATCGCCCCCACCGAGCTCGTCGCCCGCTATCACGATCACTTCGATAACGTCTTTCGCGGGATGGAGATAGAGTTCGACCACTTCGGATCGACCGACGGGGAGGTCAACCACCACCGAACCCAGGAGATCGTAAAGGCCCTCATGGAGGGAGGCCACGTCTACCCCAAGGTGATAGAACTCGCCTACTGCCCCCACTGCGAACGCTTCCTTCCTGACCGCTACGTCGAGGGGATCTGCCCATACTGCGGCGTTGCCGCTCGGGGCGACGAGTGCGACCAGGGCTGCGGAAGGCACCTGGAGCCGGGCGAGATCAAGGAGGCCGTATGCAAGGTCTGCGGGGGAAAGGCCGAGTACAGGGAGCAGACCCATTACTTCTTCAGCCTTTCAAAGTTCCAGGACTTCCTGCTCGAGTACCTGGAGACCCTTGGGGGTACTGCAAGCGCCAGGAACTACGCGGCAGAATGGGTCCGCCAGGAGCTGAAGGACTGGTGCATAACCCGCAACATGAACTGGGGCGTCAAATTCCCGGGCCGAGAGGGCCTCGTCGTGTACGTCTGGGTGGATGCGCCGATAGGCTACATCGCCTTCACTGAGGAGTGGTGCAATGCACACGGCGCCCGCTGGGAGGACTACTGGAAGGGAGATTCATCCATCATCCACTTCATCGGGGGGGACATCGTCTACCACCACTGCATCTTCTGGCCTGCCATGCTGAAGGGCGCGGGCTACTCGCTCCCAACGGCTGTCGTTGCAAGCGGGATGCTCAAGATCGACGACAAGAAGTTCTCGAAGAGCAGGGGCTACGTGGTCTGGGTCGAGGACGACTACCTGGAAAAGGGGCTCGATCCAGACCTCCTTCGATACTACCTCTCATCATACACCTCCCACACCAAGGAGGTGAACTTCGCTTGGCGGATCTTTGCGGAGAAGGTGAACTCGGAGCTCGTGGGAGCTCTTGGAAACTTCCTCAACCGGGCATTTACATTCACAGTTAAGAACTTCGGGGGCAAGGTGCCGGATGGAGAGATCGACCCCGAGGTCATCGCCCGGATAGAGCAGGCGGTGATCGAGGCCGAGGCGAATCTCCGGGAGTACGAGTTCAAGAAGGCGGCAGACGGCATAATGTCCCTTGCCGACTACGGAAACACCTACTTCCAGGGCCATGAGCCATGGAAGCTCATCAAGTCCGACCTCGATGCGGCAGGCTCAGCTGTGCGCTCCAGCCTCCAGGTGGGAAAGGCCCTGATCATACTCATGCAGCCCTTCATGCCGGGCGTGATGGAGAAGGCCTGGGGACAGCTCGGACTCGATGGGACGGCGGCCGCTTCGCGCTTTTCCGACGCAACTGTTCCCTTGGAGCCTGGCCACGAAATGGGGCGGCCAAAGATCCTCTTTAAAAGGATGGAGGAAGAAACCATAGCGGAGCTGGAAGCGATATTCCAGAAACGGATAAGCGAAGCAGAATCCAGAGAAGGCAAGTGTAAAGAGGAGAAGATGGAGACTATCCCCTACGAGGATTTCATGGCGATCGATCTCAGGGTGGGAGAGATCGCAGCGGCCGAGGGCATCAAGGGATCGGAGAAGCTGCTCAAGCTGACGGTCGATATAGGTGAAGAGAAAAGGCAGATCGTGGCAGGCATTGCCAAGGACTACAGCCCAGCGGATCTAGTGGGAATTCAGGTGATCGTTGTCGCAAACCTGGAGCCGGCAAAGCTCTTTGGCGTCGAGTCCCAGGGAATGCTGCTTGCAGCCGACGTGGACGGGAAAGCTCTCCTTCTCCATCCGGAGAAGAGGGTGGAGCCGGGGACGAGGGTTCGCTAGGAGGGATTCATGATGATAGTAGTAGATAATCTATCGAAGACCTATCGAATTCGTGACGTCGAGGTCCCTGCCCTGAAGGGGATCGGATTTCGGGTAGAGGCCGGCGAGATACTTGGCTTCGTTGGCAGAAGCGGTGGGGGGAAGAGCACCCTTCTGAAGATCTTGCGGGGCATCGAGGACTTCGACTCGGGCAGGATCGTCATGGGCGATCTCACGATCGTCCCCGATTCAGATCCGGCGATCAAGGCTGAGCAGCGACGCATCACCGCCATCCATCTGCAGAGGGACTTTGGCCTCTGGACCGAGTCAGCTCTGAAGAACGTCGTCCGTCGCGTCAACTCCCGGGTCACAGGCTACGAGGTGTTGCCAATTGAGGAGGATGCCACTTACGAAGAGATGTACGATGAGGCGATGGGCTACCTCCGCGTCGTGGGTCTTGCAAGCAAGGCCAACCACCTCGCAACCCTCCTCAGCGGTGGGGAGAAGCAAAGGCTGCTCATCGCAAGGCAGCTCGCAAAGAAGCCTCAGATCCTTCTCCTCGACGAGCCGGCCACTATGGCCTGTCCTACTACGAAGCAAGAGGTAATGGACACCATCCTCAAGGTCAACAAGGAGCTTGGGCTGACAATTCTCGTTGTCTCTCACCTGCCAGAGGTCCATCGCTATCTCGCAAACCGGTTGATATGGCTGGATCGAGGGAGTATCAAAGCGGTGGGCGATACCGATGAGGTGCTCGAGTCCTTCCTATCTTGTATGGGCCCATCCGACCCCCTTCCCGAGAGGCCGGATCCGCCGAAGCCTGAGATCGTTGTTGAGGGCCTCTCCAAGAGGAACTACCTGGTTGGAACTGGGGAGGTCCTGCGCATCAAGGATCTAACGTTTTCCATAAACGAGGGGGAGATCACATCATTGATCGGCTCGAGCGGTGGAGGCAAGACCACGCTTCTCAAGATCATGCAAGGGCTCAAACCACCGGACGAGGGGACCGTCCTCTATAGACACGGGGACGACTGGGTGGATATGACCTCCTACAGCAAGCTGAGAAAGGAGGTCAGGAGGAAGATCGGCATCATGTACCAGGAGTTCGCCCTCATGCCCGGGGAGACTATTCTAGAGCAGATCGGCTACCAGCTCGGGGTGAAGGGACCTGAGGTTCTCGGGCACGCCCGAAAGGTTGCGGAGGAGATGAATATAAGCGACCGCGTGCTCGACATGCTCTACACCGTCGCCGATATGCAGAAGGAAGAGGCAGAAGCGGTGCTGAATAAGCTGGGATTGACGAGAGAGGTTGTGCTCGAGCTGTTCCCCCGCTTTCCCGCGAGCGATGCCTTGGAGTACGCCCAGCCGATCATGGAGCTGATGGACCTCGATTCCAACGTCCTTGACAAGCTGCCGGAGCAGCTAAGCGGCGGAGAGAAGGTTCGCGCAACGCTTGCCATGCTGCTCGCGGCCAATCCCAGCATACTGATCCTCGACGAGCCGTTTGGCGATATCGATCCAATAACCCTTCGAGAGGTCTCAAACGCCATAAAGCGAGTGAACGCCAAGGGATGCACCATCCTCCTCGTGAGCCATCATGTGGACTTCGTAAGGGAGATCTCGCATAGGGCCATGCTGATGGAGAAAGGAGCTATCATCATGGACGGATCGCCGGAGGAGGTCTGTCAGGCATTCCTCTCCCGATGCGATTGCACCTACCTCCATGGTGCAAGGGGTGCCAAGAGGCCAGCCCCGGTTGAGGGGTAGTCCGCGGTCGATCATTGGGGGAAGGCTGAGGCATACCAGGATATATCTAAGACGAGCATAGAACCTCTGGAATAAGGTGTTGGACCATGGATGATGAGATCTCGGAGATCTTTGGGCAGCTTGATGGGCGGCTATCCAGGGAGGAGTTCGACTCCAGGCTGGAGGAGAAGGTCTCCTTGATGGGCGGTCTCTGCGACCGCAAGACCGCTGCAATGCTCGTAGCCCGCGAGCTCGGCGCAAGCGATGTGACTGTGAAGATCGGCAGGATCAAGCCGGAGACCGGATCCGTCGCCTTCGTCGGCCGCGTGGTCACGATATCGCCCATACACGAGTTCAAGCGCGCGGACGGATCGCTAGGACGGGTTGCCAACCTCACTATGGCTGACGAGACGGGCACGATTCGAGTCACCCTCTGGGACGAGTCAACCGATCTGATCAAGTCAGGCGACCTGGCGGTGGACCTGGTGCTGAAGGTAAGAGGCTTCACCAAGGAGGGCTTTGCAGGATGCGAGGTGAACCTTGGTCGAAATGGCGGCCTGGAGGAGGTGGACCTCGACATCAAGCCGAGGATCGAGCCCTATAAGATCTCGGAGATCGGGCGTGACATGGGCGAGGTCAACCTGGTCGCTCAAGTGCTAGACCCAGGCGAGCCTCGCGAGTTCACAAGGAAGGACGGATCCCCCGGGGTGGTGAGATCGGTCCTTCTGGGAGACGAGACGGGAAAGATCCGCCTAACCCTTTGGAACGAGCAGGCCAAGATGGAGATAAAAGAGGGCGAGTCCCTTGAGGTGATCAATGCCACCTCCAGGGAGAGATACGGTCAGGTCGAGGTACAGACCGGCGGCTACTCGATCACTAGAAAGAGCAATGCCGTCGTGAGCTACAAGGAGCAGATCACTTCGATCGCGGACCTCGAGATTGGTTCCATCTGCAGCATCTCGGGCTTCGTTTCCGGCCTGGGCGAGGTCAGGGAGTTTCCGCGAGACGATGGCCGCGTGGGCAGGGTTGCTAACATCTACGTATCCGACGAGACCGGGAGGGTGCGCGTAAGCCTCTGGGATGACCTTGCCGGCCTGGTCGAGGGTTTGGACCTGGGCCATCGTGCCGATCTCTTCGATTGCCAGGTAAAAAGCGGCTGGAACGAGGAGATGGAGGTGAGCTGCGGCTGGAGGAGCCAAGTCACTTTCGCACCGCACGAGCAATGAAGATAAAGGCCAAGACGGATGTAAAGAGGAGGAAGAGCGAGATGTCCAAGATGCTTCTGGAGGATCTGCAGGGCGTTGGCCCCGCCACTGCAGAGAAGCTTAGGGAGGCCGGATACAACACCGTTGAGGCAATAGCAGTAGCCTCCCCAGGCGAGCTCGTGGGTGCGGCCGAGGTGGGGGAGACAACCGCAGCGAAGATCATAGCCTCTGCTAGGGAAGCTGCCGACATCGGCGGCTTCGAGACAGGCGATCTGGTCCTGGAGAGGCGAAAGCTCGTCGGAAAGATCACCACTGGAAGCAAGAGCTTCGACGACCTCCTTGGCGGGGGCGGCATGGAGACCCAGTGCATCGTGGAGCTCTACGGGGAATTCGGGTGCGGCAAGACCCAGGTTGCACACCAGATGGCTGTAAACGTTCAGCTTCCAGTCGAAGAAGGTGGGCTCTCCGGCTCGGCCATCATCATCGACACCGAGAACACCTTCCGCCCGGAGAGGATCGGCCAGATGGTCCGCGGACTTCCCCTGCGGGAGGAGGGGGAATGGACGTCGGAGGAGTTCCTGAAAAACATCCACGTCGCCCGTGCCTACAACTCCAACCACCAGATCCTCCTCGCCGATTCGGCCCTGGATCTGGCAGAAAGGCTTCGAGAGACGGATATGCCTGTCCGGCTGCTCGTAGTCGACTCGGTGACGGCGCACTTCCGCGCCGAGTACGTCGGCCGCGGAACGCTTGCGGACCGTCAGCAGAAACTGAACAAGCACCTGCATGACCTGATGAGGTTCGGCGATCTGAACAACGCCCTGATCCTCGTTACGAACCAGGTTATGTCCAAGCCCGACACCTTCTTCGGCGACCCCACGAAGCCGGTGGGAGGCCACGTCCTGGGCCATACTGCGACGTTTCGGCTCTACCTGAGGAAGTCGAAGGGGGAGAAGAGAATCGCACGCCTCATCGACTCCCCATGCCTGCCCGATGGCGAGGCCGTCTTCTCCGTAACGATGGAGGGCCTGAGGGATTGAGGATCAAAGCGATTGCAGTCGATATCGACGGCACGCTCACGGACGACTTGAGGAGATTGAGCCCGGCTGCCTTGCAGAGCCTCGAGCGGGTGCAAGTCCCATTGGTCATCGCAACGGGAAACACCCACTGCTTCACGAGGGCTGCGACTATCATGCTCGGCGCGTCTCACTCGATTGCCGAGAACGGCGGGGTGATCTCGATCGACGATCATATGGAGATTATCGCAGACCGGAGAACTTGCGACGAGGCATACGCGCAGCTTGCCGAAGCGTTCTCCGTGGAACTCCTCGACGCGCGCTATCGTCTCACCGATCTCGTCTTGAGGAGGGGCTTCGACCTGAAGGCAGCATCCGCCTTCATCGAGAGGATGGGAATTCCAGTCGACCTCGTGGATACCGGCTTTGCAGTTCACATCAAGAACAAGGGTGTGAGCAAAGGGACGGCGCTTCTGCGGGTTGCAGCTAGGATGGGACTCGATCCTCGCGCGTTTGCCGCGGTCGGCGACAGCTTGAGCGACATACCCATGATGGAGGAGGCAGGGTTCGTCGCAGCTGTTGCAAATGCTGTTCCCCAGGTCAAGGAGATCGCCGACTACGTCTCGCCGAGCCCCTACGGCGAGGGCTTCGCCGAGGTTGTGGAATATATGGCAAGTCGTGGTATGATCTAGGAAATGCCGCTGTCAAATGCATAACCATGCACCATCGGGTCGTGTGTGGGAGTTACTTAAAATCGGTAGCGATCGACCTGACCTTGCGTGGATGATCGACCTGACCTTGCGTGGATCGTTGAAATAATTGCCAGCAGGCTATCGATTCTTGCGATTTTTTTAGTTGCCCGCACCCATTGCCCGCCATCGACTTGTCGAGGCAATGATGAATAGTGCCAATTGACCCCATCCCCCTCAAAATCGATTTGCTTTGCCATTATCCGTTCTCCTCGACAGGCTTGTTCATCTCGTCCAC
>JAFGMR010000031.1 GCA_016927425.1 Methanotrichaceae archaeon
CGCTATTGCCATGTTGTTTAGAAAGCACATGCCCCAGCTCGTCGATGAGGATGCATGATGGCCGGGAGGCCTAATTAGGGCAAACGCCGGGACTTCATGGAGGGCGAGCTCTGCGGCCGCGATTGCGCCTCCCGCAGCAAGGCTGGCCGCAGGGAGCATCCCCCTCATCGCCACCCGCTCCAGATGCTCTGGACTATGAACGCGCAAAATATCTGTCTTTGAGGCTGGACTCGGCTCCTGGAACTCGTAGCCTGCAAGCTCTTTCGCTGCCTGGATCACCCTTCCTGGATGCTCCACAGGGTTGGAGGGGTAGCGTTCTCCATAACGATCGCTGTAGACGATCCTCATGGATAGTTATGCCTCATTAGATCTTCCTCTCTACAACCCGCGGCCCAAGCCCCTTTATTCCCCGCTTCAACTCCTTACACGCTGGAATTTCCAGAGCTTATCGAGCCTCATGGTGGCATCGATCCCGACCTTCGTGGTGATGCCGTTCTCGCTTCTGGGATCCAATGTGCTCCCTCGCACCTTAGGGTAGATGTATAGGTCCTCGTCCCCCCTCATCCGCGTGGCAATTGCATACTCAAGGTCCAGGGGATTGTATATATCGATATCCTCGTCTACGACGACCACGTGCTTCAGGCTCCCGTGAGCCTGAAAAGCCGCCTCGATGACCCTCCTCGGATCGGACTCGTCCTCCTTCTCGATCTGGACCACGGCATGAAAGTAGGAGCATCCGCCGTCGGTCAAGAGCACGTTCCTCACTTTTGAAACCCTGGAGGCAGCCCTGTAGATCAAGGGCTCATATGGAATGCCCATCAACATCTTGTGCTCGCCGCCGCCGGGAAGAAGACCATGATAGACGAAGTCCTCCCTCATCATCATCTTCGTTAGATGTATCACCGGCTCTTTCCTCACGAGGTCCCTCGTCCCTGTAATGTCGACGAACGGCCCCTCGTCTGCCCTCTCGCCGGTGATGTATCCTTCCAGGACTACCTCGGCATGGGGAACAGGGACGCCGTTTTCCAGGCGCACAAGCTCAACTGGCCCTCTCCGAAGCGCGGAGGCGTACTCGAACTCCAACTCCTTTGGGACTCTCGTGCTTGCAGCAATCAGGACGATTGGATCGACGCCGATAGCGATTCCCACGGGAAGCGGCCGGCCTTCGGCAATGGCCGCCTCGTAGAGGAGATGCGTATGCCTTCCGGGAACGAGCCTGGCCGCAAGGCTGTCACCTCCAAGGACCATCAGCCTATGAACACATGCGTTCATATGCCCGTCGAGCTCAGTCGTCACAACCCCCGAAGTGATGTAAGGACCCCCGTCTCCTGCAAAGTGGGTCATCACCGGAAGCAGACGCAGATCCGGCCGTGCCACAACCTCCTGGAAGGGGGACGAGTCGACCTCGACAACCCGGCCGCTATACTCCACCTGGGCCAGATGAGATGCCATGGCGTCGCTCGTGATCCCAAGCGCCCGTGCCAGGAGATCCCTGCTTCCGAGGATGTTCATGCAGCCTCGATGTCCGTCGAGATCATTGAAGAAGAGGGGCTTTCCCCCGACCGAGAGGGCTGCCGCTTCCATGTATGGGGAGACCGGCCCGGATATCTCATCGATCGATCCGGAGGACCGCAGATCCTCCAGAAAATCCCTGAAGCTCATGGCTGGTTGTCGGTCCAGCGCAGATATAGCCCTTTTCATCATAGGATCAGCACTGCGATTATCCCAGTGAGGAATACGCCGTCGAAGGTGCCGGCGCCCCCGATCGATGCCATCGGAGCGCCGAGATCTCGGATCTTGTCCAGATTCAATAGGTCAGCTCCGATGAGAGTCCCTAGCGTCCCTCCGACGTAGGCTGTGACGAAGGCCAGCTCGTGAACCGCCCCCGATAAGGCGATCAGCATTAGAGCGCTGAGCGCGGCGACTAAGGGAGGGAGCAGTGCTGGCGTGACGATTCCGAGCCCCTTGACGGGTCGAGCCACCGTATGGGTAGCGAGGGCGACAATCGCCGTTGCAGCGAGGGCATACCTGATGGCGGACGGAAACTGGAGCAGGAGGTATATGGAGACCAGGGTTGGGATGATGGCCCCTCCGAGGTTGACTGCGATCGTCGTCCGGTTCGTTATCTGCTCTCGAAATGGCATGCGATAGGTGATGCCAAAGACCCTAACATGGGCATCCCTGACAACGGGAGCGCTCGACTCGAGGGTGGTTAGTGGTATGTTCACGCCGCTTCCAAGGAGCGAGGCGAGCAGAAGGAAGAGGGCATCATCCCACGAGAACCCAATCCTCGTAAAAGCCGTCCTCAAGGCCCCGACGAATAGGAGGACCACGATAGAGATAAGCAACAGCGTCAGAACCATGGTGAAGAGAAGGCTGAAGGGATTGAAGAAGTATTGTCGGGCCATGTCCTTTCTCTCCTCCACTGGTATAAGATTTTTTAGGTAGATGGTCGCTTGCGATGGTCGTCGAGCGAGAGCACGAGGGCCGTCGCCCCCTCCAGGAGGCTGGAATCTAGATCTGATATCTCCACCTCCATGACGGCGTTCTCAACCGAGATTCCGCCAAGTGCGATCTTCGGAAGGTTTGAGCCCTTGAACCCCTCGACGACCACGAAATCCATGCCGCGCCGCTCCATCTCATCGAGGGCCGAGTCCAGGTTGCCAGGACCAGTCATCCTCATCCAGCCTTCGTTGATCCCGATTGCAAGATCGGATCCTGCATCCAGGTGTCTTCCCGTATCCCCTTCCTCCAGATCATGGCCTGGCATATGCTTGATCGTCCCCACGCTGCCGTACCTCTTGAGAGAGCGGACCAGGGCCTCGATGAGAGTGGTCTTCCCAGTCTTCTTGAACCCAACGACAGAGATTACCTTCAATCCCTCACCCTGACATCAATGAATACGCTTTTCCGATCCAATCGATCGAATCGATGTGAGATTACCTTCATTCCCTCACTACCTTTATATCCTCACCCTGCGATCAACGCTGCCAGGAACTTGGGGTAGTCACATAGATCCGAGATCCTCGCGTTCTCATCCGGGCCGTGAATGTTGCTCTCGATCTGCCTTCCAATGCCGTAGACGCATGAAGGAATCCCTGTTACCTTCGTGGCATATGCCTGGTCTATGGTTCCCTGCATCCCGGAAAACGACATCTCCCTTCCAGTTGCAGTCCTCACAGCATCCCTCACCTCGGCGACCCAGGGATGATCGGGATCTATGCTCATCGGCGGATATCCGGGATGGAACTTCAGCTCAGGGGGGGACGGGAGCGAGGCGATCATCCTCTCCATCTCATCCATCGCCCCCTCCATCGTCTCCTCAGGAATGACGCGGCGGTCACCCTTGAGGACGCATCTGTCAGGGACGATGTTCTCCTTGATTCCGCCATTTATCATGGTTATATTCAATATCGGCATCAGCCGGTCTATGCCGAGCTCCCTCAAACTCGAGTTGGCCGGAAGGCTCGACCTTCGCGACTCTATATCAACCTTCAGATCGAGCAATGCCGCCATGATCGGCACCGCCTTCTCAATGGCGTTCTCCCCCATGAAGCTCGCGCCGCTGTGGGCAGCCATTCCACGGACGGTCACCTCCCAGGTAATGAGGCCGTTGCTGCCGATGACAACATCATCCGATGTCGTGTCCATGCAGAGCATCTTGTCCCCCCGAACGAGTCCCTCGTCGGTCAGGTAACAGAGGCCGGAGTACCCCCCCACCTCCTCGTCGGTCGTCAAGAGCACCTCAAGGTTGTACTTGGGCTGATGACCCGTCTTAATCACCGCCCGAAGCGCGGCTATTAGGCCGGCGACTGCCCCCTTGCAGTCGCATACGCCCCTGCCGAAGGCTCTGCCCTCTCGCAGATCGAGGGCGAACGGATCCGAGGACCAGCCCTCGCCAGGCGGGACCACGTCGAGATGGGTGTATATCGCAAGAGTCTCCTCGGCGCCGACATCCAGCCTGGCCCTCAGGTTGACCCTCTCCCCAAAGAGGCGGGAGTCGCGCCGCTTGGCCTCGAAGACCTCCTGGGGCACGACGATCCTGTCGGTTCTAAAGCCCATATCCTGAAATTTGGGGATTAGATAGTCCACTACCTCCGGATAGTTCTTGCCCGGAGGCGCAACCGTCTCGAAGGCTATTAGCTCGGCGAGGACCTTCATCAGATAGTCGGTGTTCCCGTCGAGGTAACGGCGAATTGACATGTTCATAGGCTAAGTTTGGCATGCCGATAAAAATATCTTTGCCCCCTCCCGGGCTGGATTTCCTACCTTTGCCGCGATGGGCCAGCTCGAATCGAGACGATGCGCGATTGGGGCCGCTACTCCGTCCCCAATCGCGCAAGTGGAGAGTGGACTGCCTTATGCCGCTTTAATTGGACAGATTTAACTCGCCATTGACAGAACCTTCAAGGTCTGCGTTAGATATCGCCCACAGTGGCGATAAGCCACGGCCTTCGAAGCCTGGAGATAGAATTCCCCTTATTCTCATCGTATAGCCACAAGATCGCTGACAGCCCCATAGATCATCCCCGCTGCCAAGCAGCATGAGGCCTCAGTCCATTCCCGAAGAAAAGGCGATGCCGGACTCGCTCTGGCTCCCAAAAGCGCGCCCGGTTCGCGAGAGGTGCACGTAGGACTCCGCATGATCGCGATTTCAGCCTTTATCGCTCCCGATCTCCTGCTGGGTGGGCAGCGATGCTGCCATAGTCAAGAGATATCGGTATATGTGGGTGGATGGCTTAACCGAAGACAAGTTGGTGGCACTCATATGGCAACGATAGGCGTCATCGGCACCGGGAGCATGGGGGGCATGCTGATACGAAAGTTCGTCGAGACCGGGGCGTTTCCAGCGGGCGACGTGATGGCGAGCAACCGATCAACCGAAAAGGCCATGGCAGTCGCCGCGACGACCGGGATCGGGATCGCGTGGAGTAACCTCGATCTGGCGGCCGCTTCGGACATGATCTTCATCTGCGTCAAACCGCTCGAAGTCAAGTCCTTGCTAAAAGAGCTCAAAGGCGTATTGACGGCCGATAAGCTGGTGGTATCAATTGCTGCCGACGTCACGATCCGCGATATAACCGACCTGTGCGACGCGAGGGTGGCGAGGGTCATCCCGAGCGTTACTTCCGAATGCTCGAGGGGAGTATCGCTCGTCGCCTTTGGCGATAGCTCAACGGAGGCGGATAGAAGTCTGGTCCTGTCGGCATTGGACAGCATAAGCCGGCCGGTCGAGGCCGAGGAGGTAAATTTTGAGCTGTTGGCCGATCTTACAAGCTGCGCGCCGGCTTTCATCTCTTCCATGATGCACGAGTTCGCGCTCTCTGCCGCCAGGAGAGAGGGCATATCTCCCAGGCTCGCGGAGCTGCTCGTAATGGAAACCCTTGCGGGGACTGCCGAGCTGTTGAAGACGGTTAAGGGCTTTGAGGAGGTCGTGACAAGGGTTGCAACAGCGGGCGGAATTACCGAGGAAGGCGTGAAGGTGATACGAAAAGTTGCGCCGTCCATGTACGATGACCTGTTGGAGGTCACGCTGGCGAAACATAGCCTGGTGAAAGACAGGATCAAGGACCAGGCATCTTGACGATCGTAGCTTATGGCGTCGGCATTGACATCAACATCATCCGGATAGAGGAGCTTGGGCGGGGCGATAAGCGGCGATCCTTGGTTCCTGGCGAATATCTTTGTTGAGAGGAGATCAGGGAACTTCCGGATGCCGGACCAATCAGATCTGTCCCGGCGAGAGCATCAGGCTCACGATCACGATGGTTGTCAGTCCCACGAGGATCATACGAATCCCCATTCTGAGCGTATCCTCCTCGCTTATCCTTCCCAAGAATATGCCCAGCACGAAGAGGATTAAAAGGCCGCTTCCAAGCGATGTGTAGAAGGCCGCATCGATGCTGAGTAGGGGCACGAGAAGATATGGTATGATGAGGATAGCTGCGCAGATCGCCGGGCTTACCCCGTCCACGAGTGCAACGACCAGGGTTGCGAATCGTGAGGCCTTTGCGAAGTGAGTGTCTCCAAGATCGGTGAGCATCGCCATCTCGAGCTTCTTTAAGTCCCTCATCCTCTCCGCCCGCTCGGCCATATATGCACCGCTGATCCCGGAGATTCCCATGGCCACTGCTCCTCCGACGCCCGCTGTGATGACCACCCAGGGGTCATCGAGCCCGGACAGATGCGCCCCGATCACCACACCCATGATGGTCAACGTGCCATCGAAGGCGTTCATGACGAAGAGACGTCTGGCGATCTCATAGGCCCGACTGACCAAGAGATAGCGCTTATAGAGCTCGATATACCTCATCATGAATCAATCGCCTTCCTCGCCGTCCATCGCATACAGCCCTTTATCTCATACAGTTATTCATCGCTATACATCCATACATCGCATGCAGCTTCCATATCCCATGCACTATGGTTCAGCTTCCCTCCGATATCAATGATCGGCCGGTCATGGCCTCCGGCCTATCGAGGGAGAGGATATGCAGAATGGTGGGAGCCACATCGGCGAGGATTCCGCCGCCTCTCAGCGCCATCCCTTCCCTCCAGCCGACCACGATGAAGGGCACGCGATTGATGGTGTGGGCGGTATGGGGCTGTCCGGTTATGCGATCGATCATCTTCTCGGCGTTTCCGTGGTCTGCAGTAATCAGGGCAACCCCCCCTGCCGCGATTACGGCCTCCACAACTCTTCCAACGCAATGATCCACGGTCTCCACGGCCTTTACGGCGGCGGGGAAGATCCCTGTATGGCCAACCATATCCGGATTTGCATAGTTCATGACTATGAGGTCATAGCGCTTGGATGCTATCCTCTCGATCGCGACATCGGTCAATGGAAATGCGCTCATCTCCGGCTGGAGGTCGTAGGTTGCAACCTTCGGGGATGGTATCAATACCCTATCCTCCCCTTGGTTTGGCGCCTCATTGCCCCCATTGAAGAAGTACGTCACGTGAGCGTACTTCTCCGTCTCTGCAATGCGTTGCTGTCGAAGGCCTGCCTTGCTCACAACCTCCCCCAGGGTCTCTTTCAAATATTGGGGGGGGAAGGCCACAGGGACCTTCAGCGACTCGTCATACTCCGTCATGCAGACGAAGCGAACTGGCTCCATGACCCTTGGGAAGCCCTTGAAATCTTCCTCTACGAAGGCTGCGGTGATCTGCCTTGCCCTATCCGGCCTGAAGTTGAAGAATATGACGGAATCCCCCTTGTGGATCAGCCCTCGTGGCTCAACAACCGTTGGCTGGATGAACTCGTCCGTCTCGCCGCGATCGTAGCCCATCTGGACCGCTTCTTCAGCGCTCGATGCTGAAAAGCCCTTTCCCATCGTCAGTGCATCGTAGGCCTTCTTCGTCCTCTCGAATCGTCGATCCCTGTCCATCGCATAGTAGCGGCCAGATACCGTGGCAACGCAGGCGTTGGATCCAAACCCCTCCTCCAGCTCCCGGAAGTACACCAGAGCGCTCTTTGGCGGAACGTCGCGGCCGTCGAGGATGGCATGTACGAATACCTCCTCATGCCCAATATCCCTTGCCATCTTCAGAAGGGCATATAGATGGGTGTTATGGCTGTGCACGCCGCCGTCCGAGAGGAGGCCCAGCAGATGTAGGGGCTCTCTCCTCTCCATGGCCTCCCGCAGCACGGAGTTATCCTTGAGCCTGTTCTCCTCGATAGCCAGGCTGATCCTCGTGTAATCCTGGTAGACGATCCTTCCCGCCCCCAGGTTCAGATGACCGACCTCGGAGTTTCCCATCTGGCCCGGAGGAAGGCCGACATCCCTTCCAGCAGATCCCAAAGATGTGCTGGGATAATGGCTGCCGAGCCGGTCTAAATTGGGCTTTTTCGCCGCTGCAACGGCATTTCCCTCCACATCTTCGCCAAGGCCGTAGCCGTCCATGATGATCAGCACCACAGGCTTCATGAGAGGTGTTCGCCCAGTATAGAAGATAACACTTTTGCGACATCGATCGGCTCGCGACATCGATCAGCCTTCGGAAAAACCGTGCTCTCCTATGAGAGGAACGAAGATCACGCCCATATAGCGCTTAACCTCGAAGCCGTCATCCCTCGTCACCAGCATCAGTTGCTGGTCAAGCGAGCCGACAGGGATGACCAGCTTTCCTCCAGGCTTGAGCTGGTCCTTGAGGGGCGATGGGATCTTCGGGGCAGAGGCTGCAACGCTGATCCTGTCGAAGGGGGCATGCTCGGGAAGGCCAAGGCTTCCATCTCCGTGGATCACGGTCACGTTCGTCGCTTTCGCCCTGGCCAGGTTCTCCCTCGCCCTGAACGCCAGCTCGGCGATCCTCTCGATGGCGTAGACGTGGCCACTCTCGCCCACGAGGCGGGCCATCACCGCCGCATGATAGCCACATCCCGCCCCCACCTCCAAGACCATCATGCCAAGGCGAAGGTCGAGTATATGGCACATTATAGCGACCATATGGGGGGCAGATATGGTCTGGCCACGCCCTATTGGGAGGGGAGTATCGTCGTATGCCTCACGTTTGTGGTCATCGGGAACGAAGAGCTCTCGGGGCACAGCTGCCATGGCCTCGACTACATTCTCGTCGACCATGCCCCTCAGCCGCTTGATCATCTCTTCCTTTCCCATGACACCTCGCCTCTCTAGAGCCTCTTGCCCCAGATCCTCGTGATCTCCGAGGCCTTGGCCTCGTCGGCAAATCCACCCTGCCGGAGCTTGATCTTCTCCACGCGGCAACGTCCTGCCTCAGAGTCCAGGATCTGTCCCAAACTGTAGGATTCCTCTCCAGATACTGCGAGCTTGATGGATCTGGTCTTGCCATCCTTGAAGACGGAGACCTTGAGCGCTACATCGTCAACAGCCCTTGCCCATGCCGCCTTCACCGATCGAGCCTGCGCCTTCTCGACGCGTCTATCGGTCTCAAGCGATGTAATCTGAGCGAGGACCAGGTCGTGAGACTTATCGTCGACCAGCATCTCCTGGCCTACATAAAGCTCCTCCGTTGCCGGTACTTCTATGAGGTATACCTTGGTCGAGCCTTCCCTGCTCACCATCACTTTAAGGACGGCGATCTTCACTCGCTCGAGCTGCAGTGGGAAAACGGTGCCGCAAGAGCCGCATCTGACCAGGTGCTCCCGTCCCATCTTCACTGTGACATGCTCCGAGGCCTCGCCGCAGGCCGGGCAGATGATCTGATCATCCTGCATAGTACCATATTTGCCCCCAACATATAAAACCTAACCAGACCCAAGGATCGGAGATTCGCTTAGGACCGCAAACCATCACGATCCATCAAAGGATCTGGTACTCATCGAAGGGCTCCATCAATGGATAGGCGTCCTCCTCAAACTGGAATGCATAGGCAGAATCGCCAATGCCGTCGCCATCGAGATCGACTCCGCCGTAATCGTCCCAGTAGTTGCCCATGTAGTTTGCGCGGTTGGATCCCAGATATGTATATTGCAGCACCTGAGAGGAGTTCCAGCGGTTGGCACCTTCGGAGTATGCATTGATGACGTTTCCCACAAAAGCATTTCTGTAGATGATGCTTTCGTTGCTCTGCTCAAGCGTCAATCCCCAGGCGTTGCCTCGGATCTGGCATCCCTCGATGACGACTCCATCGGAAGCGACGAGGCCAATGCCTGAGAGACCGTTTAGGCTTGCGTTGCCATCGACGACGAAGGAGCGATCGGTCTCGTATAGCAGAATTCCGCTCCCATTGTTCTCCGTGGCATGGCTGCCCTCGACGATGCTACCGTTTGCGCCCCAGAGCTCCAATCCAGACCAGTTGTTTCCCTGTACATGGATTTCGGAGAGGTTTGCCCCCTCGGATTGGAAAATGAAGATGCCGTCTTTGCGGTTAAAGTCGGCGATATCTCCCGTCATCGTGCATTGGCTAGAGCCGTCGAGGATGATCCCGCTCTCGCCGTTCTCGCTCGCGTTGTTCCAGGATAGGCGGCTTCCCTTGGAGTTCCAAATCTCGATGCCGTTTCCTTCGTTGTGGCAGGCCTGATTAGATGAGATCGCCCCCTCGCGGGAGTTCAGGACGAGGATCCCTCCAGCGGAGTTGAAGTCTACCACGTTTCCCGAGATATCCAAACCGTTGGAATTGATGATCTCGAGTCCCGTCCAGCCGTTCTGGCTGACGTCATTTGCGCTTATGATGGATAGGGGAGAGAAGCTCAGGATAATCCCATCTCCTCCGTTTAGAAGGGCCTCATTCTCCCTCAGCACTACCTCATCCGAGTTGGTCACCTCTATCCCGTTAACGGTGTTCTGACTTGCGTTGTTCGAGACGAGGATGCTTCTGGACGATCCCATAAGAACGAGCCCGCTTCCGCCGTTCTGGATCAGACGGCTATCCCTGATATCCGCCTCCGCCGAGGCCCATAGTTCAATTCCCGTCCAATCGTTGCCGATTGCATCATTTCGAGCGAGCGTCGAGAAGGCGGAGTTGCTCACGTATATCCCGTCTTGAAGGTTGTGATCCAATTGATTCCCAGTGATGTTGCATCCATTCGACTCTGCAACCTCGATACCGCTCAGTTCGTTTCTGGAGGCCGTGTTCTCCGCAAAGGTGATACTCTCGGAGTCGAAGGCGAAGATCCCATCCCCACCATTCTCGGAGGCATTGTTGCCCATTGCAATTACGCCTGCCGAACCCAGGATCTCGATGCCGCTACAGCCATTGAAGCTTGCGCTGTTCTGGATTATGCCTCCTCGGCCAGAGTCGTTCAGATATATTCCATATCCGGCATTTCCATCGACTGCATTTCCCGATATGATGCAATCGTTGGATCGATCGCAGACGATCCCATCCACGTTCTCGTTCACCCAGTTATTCTCGATCAAGCATTCCTCCGATAGCCAAATGCCTAGACCGATCCCGTTTCCAGTCAGCACGTTTCCCCTGATGGCATTGTGATTCGAGGAGACGGAAAGCCCCGCGCCCGAGGCGTTCATCAGGACGAGGTTCTCGACCGTGCACCCATCTGCAAGGAGCGTCATTGCGGATCCTTCGCCGCCTGCGTCAACGACGGGAAGGCCGGAGCCGTTGTCCACTCCGTTCAGCTCAAGGGGATGGTCGATCAAAACGGTCTCCCGGTATTCTCCGCTAAGGATCCTGATCAGGCCTCCGGAGACCATCGAATCCACCGCTCCCTGGATGGAACTGAAGTCCGATGCCCAGGGGCCGACGAGGGAAGTTGGCTGTTCTTCTATACCCAACGTGTTCACCCAAAGGCCTGATCCTCCAACAGCAATCCTCAACCGGCCATCACCATCCCTTGCCAGAGAGGGATCGGTGGTTATGGGCCCTCCGAGCCCATACCACTGCCCATCCACGCAATCCCAGAGGCATCCGTCAGAAGCCCTGACGAAGACGTGCTTGGCTCCGTCGGAGGCAACCCCGGCTACGGGATTGCCACGGTAGAGGCCATCGGCCCCGGATAGCAATCCTCCGAGGCCCTGCCAGGATCCGACGCCTCCGAGGCCGACGTCGAGCTCGTGGCACCAGAGCGCACCATCCGATCCGCGCACGTAGGTGTAGATCATATTCGGATGGAAGGGGTCGTTCAACGGCCAGGCATCCGAGGAGATCGTCCCCCCTAGACCAGTCCATTCGAAGGCGTAGCCGTCCCCTGTGGGGACGCCCCGATTGTCCCAGAGGCATCCATCCGATCCCCTAACAAACGTATGGATCGTCCCCTGAGAGTCATAAGTAACTCTCGCGTTGCTCTCGGCAACGCCTCCAATAGGCGTCCAGCTGCCCCCCAGGCCAACGCCTTCCAGATCCTTAAGCCAGACTGCGCCATCCATACCACGGACGGCGATCGTCAACTGGTCGCCTCCAGGCTCCAGGGCGGCGCCAGCCCCTCCCATTATCATGCCGCCTAGATCGATCCAGCTTCCATCGAGGCAGTCCCACAACGCCCAGTCAGATCCCCTCACGAGGACATGAATCCTGCCCTGACCGTCCAGAAGGGCGAATGGATCTGATGTGATCACGCCGCCTAAGCCGTACCAATCGCCCTCTCTGCGATCCCATAGCCCGTCGTCGTCTCCCCTGACAAAGGCGTGCATCTCCCCATTCGCATCCCTCAGCAGGAAGGGGTTAGACTTGAGGAGGCCTCCATAGCTATTCCAGATCCAGGAGCCGGGGACTGGGACCTGTCCTGCTCCATCCTCCTCCACATCTCCCTGCAGCGCGATGATGGGGCTCGGTCCCTCTGCGGCAATCCTTCCCTTGGCCCCCGCAGCCCTCGCGGAGTATCTCGCATCGCCGCGGATGGCGTAGACGAGGACATCATCGATCGCCTCCACATCCTGGCATGCCTCCATTCGAAGGGAGGAAGCGTTCATGACCGATGATTGGCGCCCTGAGGATAGGTAGGAGTATGCCGTCCCCCGAGAGCTTGCCGCCTCCGCTGCAGAATACGACTTGGAGTCAAGGCTTTGAGAATAAAGCGCCCCCCAGGCGGAGGCTTCTCCTCCTGCCGATGCGATGAATATCCCGGACATATCACCCTCGCCGTTCTGCCCCCCCGTGATCCTGGCGCTTTGATCGCCATATCCGGCCTCTGCCGAGGCAAATCCCATGGAGCCCGATGTCGAGACATCCCCAACGGACCATGCCTCGCCCTCCCGAAGGGCGATGAGCTGCTCGCAAGAGAGCGCTCCCTGAAGCACGCCTGCCCTCTGGTAGGCCTCCTTGGACGAAGCGCTGCCGTAGACCTCGGCCTCAGCCATGCCTTCTGCCAGAATGAATTGAACAAGGACCGCGAGATCTCGCGAGATATAGCTCGATGTTGCAGCATCGATATCCCCATGGACGATGAGCTGAGACGATAGGGCGAGGGACCCAGCCTCGCCCCCCATGGTCATCGAATTCTCTCCTCCACCCATCAGACGTGCCGAGGAGGATATAGCCTCCTCTCCAAGGAAGATGCTCTGCTGGACTGCTGCTGGTGAATCGAGGTCGTATACTGTCTCCATTGAGAGGGCGCCCGCCGCCCCTCCGGATTGGCAGCCTATGGAGAACGCCATGGCCGATGGCAGTGCTAGCGCCAATAACATCAAGCATAGGGGGGGCGGTACCCGCATCATCATCATCATCTCCTCGTCCTCCTTAGATTGGACCTCAATCTTCTTATAATCTTTCCATAAGATAGAGTCGGTCGATCGAGTCGTCGTCGATGAATGGGGAAGAGATCGTTCCTGCATGGGATGGGCTTACATACATCAAGAAGTCAGGGAGAAACGGCCTTTCGGTCTCTGCCCTGGCGGAGACGGAAGATCGAGGAGAGATGATTCGCGAGGTGAGACGGTTTCCAAGGGGAGAGGGATATTCGTTCGGCATCTCGCCATCGCGCACAATTAAAATATCTAATATAGTTTAATGATAACAGCATAAATACTCTTAATGGATTTCAGTAATTCAATATTAATTTAATATGGATAATAAAGCAGGAGCGCTAAATGGAGGAATCGAGCGGAAACGTTGCGTCGTAAAGCTCGAAATAAGTCGATTCAATCGATGGATATCGCAATTATTCTCTACGAATGCCCACGAAATCCACTTAACCTCCGATATATAGGCGCATTCGCCCTAAAGGGGCGCTTTCGACATCCACATTGCATTCATGGCAATATGCCAATTTGGACCTACCACCAAAATCAATAAATATTTTTATTAATTCATATAATTTTTTGACGGTAAACTATTTATTTGATTTGTTGAAGTACATCATTCTGTGGAAGCAAGAGAGGATTTTGGGGACTACACCCAGCTAGATCTGGGCAAAGCGCTCGTTAGGTTCAGGCGGACGCTTCAGGCTGCCCAACGCAGCTCTATCGACGTCAAAAACAGCTACGACTTCTACATCCTGGCCTTTAAGGAGTTTCATAAGGAGAACCTGGCCGACGCCTTCCTCTACTATGACAGGGCAAGATACGAGCTCACCGCGGCGATGAACGGCTCAAAGCTGGACCTGAAGGGATTCAAGCTTCAAAGCATTCGCACCATATCCTTCTTCTTCAAGCTCTACGGCCTATATGCAGTAGTCTATGGGATACTGGCGGCGCTGCTATTCGGATTTCTGATATATCGCTTCTCCGGCCTGGAGATGCTCGACGTCCCCCTCTGGAGCTCTTTCTTCGCAGGGCTCGGGTCCTCCGCTCAGATCTTATCAGGGGTGGCCGACGACATCCGCAAGGAAGGCATGGTGATCAGGTACAAGAGGGTATGGTATATGATCCTTCCAGTGCTCAGCCTGATCTTTGGATATATGGCATATCTCCTCTTCAGCAGCGGCATGGTGGCCTTTAATGTGAACTCCCAGAGCCAGTCGTTCTCCACGATGTTCATCTGCTTCCTAACGGGCTTCTCCACCAACTGGCTGATCGATCAGCTATCGAAGCTCTCCAAGAACATCTGAATCGATGATCTGAATCACATCGATCCGAACCGCATTCCCTTCAAAAGAGAGGAGGGATGCCTCACCCCTCCTGTATCAGCTCCGCAGGGTCCATCCTCTCGCTCGACCATGCCTCGTCCAACCTCTCGACCTCGGTGCCTCCAAGGCTCAACGTAAGATCCCTCAAATGAAGGCGAGAACTCCTCGAGAGCATTAGGAACTTAGTCGGGTTGAAGTCCAGGACGATCGTATGGTTTCCAGGCTGAAGCATCTCCATCTTGGTATCGTGATCGATCTCACGATCCTGGTCGTCCTCGATGACGCCCTTCAGCTCATAGATCCCTGGCTTCACGACCACGAGCCCTACGGCGATCTCCACCTTCTTCACCCTCCCCCAGTATCCCTTCATCTCAAAGCTGCCGTTCAGGTATGCCGATGGTGGCTGGAACTCCTCGGGAGCCTTGTCGATGCTCTCATTTCCATCCCTTTGATCGATCAGCTCACCCAACTCGTCGTATAGAAAGAGAGGTCCGATCTTCAGAGGTCCGCAATTCGCCCGCCTCCAGACGTCCACTCCGCCTGCCTCGAGCAAGATCAGCTCATTGCCCTCGACCATCTCCGTCCTCCAGAGCCAGTCAACCACATCGCCATTGCAGTCGACTAGAGCCCCCTCCAGGCGATAGACACCGGGGATTGCCGCCTTGACCTCGACCCCTATGATCAGCTGGTCGATGTATCCATCCCCATCACGGTCAAAGGTCTCCATCTGTGAGATCCCCATCACAGAGGCCCCCGCCACGGTCAGGCTGACAGGTATGAGATGCGATCCGTCCTCCCATTCGAGGCTAATGAAGCCATCGAACCTGCCCCCCAATGCATCGGAGGGAACATCAATGCGAGCCTCCAACGTCGCCATCTCCCCGCTCTCGATGTTGGACGGCCCCCGGACAGATAACCAAGGCCAATCCTCCTTAGAGTAGGTGACGATATCCAGGTTGAAGGGCTGCTTGCCCCGTTTCACCTCGTAGCCTCGAACCTCCACCTTCCAGACCCCTGGTTCGGGATTGAAGAAATTCACCTCCTCCTCCTGGGTGAATCCCTCGGAGCTCGCCACCAGGTCGCCATCAGGCCCGTAGAGACGCAGGTCAAGATCGCTCGACTCCTCCACCCAGTCGAGCCTGATGTTGAGCCTGCTCGTATCCTGGGAGATCAACATTGCCTCTTCCCACACCTCATCGTTTCCCACCTCGCCCCCCATACTCGATGTGGCAGCCTTCTCGGCAATGCCCGAGATCACGAGGTCGGCCATCCCCGGCCCAAAGTTGGTGACGCTGAAACTGGCTTCAACGCTTCCCCCCCGCTGCACCGCTCCGAGGTTCCATCGCTTCGGAGAGCTGTCCAGATAGGCTTGGTCCACGTTGAGCGAGTAATTGACCGGCTGGGTAAGGTTCCTCCCATGGACGGCAACGATCCATCTTCCCGAGGGAGGATCTGATATGTCGACGTTCTCTTGCAGGATCGATTCGTTGCTCGTATAATACTCGCTCGTTGGGGCAAGCATGAAGAGGTCGAGATCGGCAGCATCAACCCAGCTAAGCCGGGCCTCAAGGCGGTCCATGCCTGTTGGTATCTCCAAGAAGTAGTAATCCCACTGATTTCTATCGAGCAAGCCAGCGACCTTGCCCTGCCCTGCCACGATCGGCATCGGCCGAGCTACTTCCACGCGGACGGGGATGGAAAGTATCGCCTCTTCCCCTTCCAGGATCTCGATCTCGCCACGATAGAGCCCGGGGGGGGTGGCGTTTGGAACGTTCACCGTTGCGCCAAATACCCTCTGGCCGTTTTCAGGGATATCCCCCCCCAGGGGCTGGGCGGAGACCCAGCTGGAGACCTGGCCGGTCACCACTGTGCTGAGGTTGCTCCTCGCTCGATTGGTGAAGAAGACGAACCTGGTTGTCCAGTCCTCGTCGTTTGGAGCCATGGCATAGATCTTCTTCTGGACCTCATCCGCCCCTGCATCTAGGCCGGGGGAGATGGCCTTCCCGCCGCTCGGAAAAGCCCATCTTCCAGCGATCAAGCGGTCAGGCATGACGCCACATATACAACCGTCAAGGATCTCGTATGAGCGATAAGCATCGATCAATCCTGCGCCCTGATAGTACGGCTCGTACTCCTCGCCGAGAGTGTTGTTCAGCTTTCGCGCCCCCCTGGTCATGGCCGCCTTGATCCCCGCAGGTGTCATGCCGGGCTCGGCCTGGAGGAGAAGGGCTGCAACCCCTGCTGCAACGGGCGTGGATATGGATGTCCCTGACTGTTTGGCATAGTATACATCTATATAATCGGGATCCTCAAGCCCGGGAGGGACGGCGGAGACCACGTCCACACCTGGAGCGAGGACAGTCGGCTTCGTCCTGCCGTCCCTCGTAGGACCGGACCCGCTGAAGGATGCCACGTGATCCTCGCAGTCGCTCGCCCCGATGGTGATCACCTTGACGCCGTCACCTGGCGAGTCTATACATCCCCAGATGGCGAATGTGGCAACCACCATCAGCATAAGCAATCCTTCATCAACCGTTATTCCCAGCCGAGACACAGACGATCACTCCTGAATCCATTGCATTGTCCGCGGCCATTGTCACGGGGGGGTTTGTCTCCCCCAAGCTCGTGCCGCCTAAGCTCAGGCTCAGCACGTCGGCGCCGTTATCGAGCGCCCACTCTATCCCCGCGATTATATCAGAGGGCTTGCCGTTGCCGGTGCTGTCTATAACCCTCACATTGAGAAGGGTTGCTCCGGGGGCAACCCCCCTGTACTTCCCACCGGAAGCTGCCCCCGATCCCGCGATGATGCCAGCGCAGAGGGTGCCATGCCCTAGCAGGTCTCTTGTAGTCTCCTCGCCCTTCACGAAGTTGACCTCACCCACCACCTTGCCGGTGAGGTCGGGATGGTTTTTGTCTATCCCCGAGTCGATGACAGCCACGATAACCCCGCTTCCGTCCAGGCCTTCTGCCCATAGCCGATCGGCGTTGACCGCAATCGAAGGGCAGACCAGCCTCGATTTACCGTCCCCTTGGCCGAACGGCGCTGCTACATGGACGATGCCGTCGAGGTAGACCCGCTTGATGTCCTGCCTCTGAGCAAGCTCCCTGATCTCCTCGGGGCTCGCCGTGATCGCCGCCCCATCGATCAGATGAAAGGGCCGATCCACCCTGAGCCCATCCAGCACGGGAAGGGCTCCCTCCTGGAATATGGCTATAACCGGTATCTCCTCATCCCCCCCAACCATCCTCTCGATCAGGGCGGGCTCTATCTTCATCTCCTCCTGACCACCATCCAGGATCCCTTGGGTCATCCAGGAGGCCCCAGCGATGACGGCAACGATCAGTATGAGACCTGCCGCATGGAGCGGCATAAATCCACTCTTCCCCATGTATCAAACCACCCAGCGGAGAGCATAACTCCCCTTGACATGCCAAAATCTAGACTTTGGGCGAAAGGAGATAATGCTAAATAAACCTGCGCTCCTCTTTGGCGGGATGATCTACGCGGGCCTGACGACCGACATCCTTTGGCTGAGCCTATCACTGCTACTGCTCTCAGCCTTAGCCCGCATGGAATGGATCGGTGTTGCGGGATGGCTGCTCTTCGCCATCTACTGGACGAGCCAGATCGGCCATTACATCGGGATAGATGATTACTTTAACTCAATCCTCGCCATGGGAGCTGCGTTTTTCTGCATCGCCATGGCCTGGATGGTCCAGAAGAGGGGCTTTGCTACCTCTTCCTGTCTCTGGGCCAGCTATGCTGCCGCAATCTGCGGCATCCTCTACTTTCCCTTCGCCGAGATCCAAGTCCTAAACTCCTGGCTGATCGGCGAGACCGCCATCCTCACGGCCAACCTCCTCGCGCTCCTGAACATTCCAGTGGCAATGGTCTCGTGGAACACGCTTGCTATAAACGACCGTTCGGTGGAGATAGTCCTCGCATGTACTGCAATAGAGAGCATTGCCCTCTTTGCCGGCATCATCCTGTCGGTTGCGGCGCCGAAGAGCCGCAGGATCTTTGCCGTGGCTCTATCCACATCCGCCATCTACATCCTTAACATCGTCAGAAACGCCTTCGTCCTCCTGGCATACGGCGAGCAGTGGTTTGGAGAGGAGAGCTTCTACCTCGCTCACAACGTCATTGCAAAGATCGGCTCCACGTTTGCCCTATTGATCATAGCCTATGCGGTCTTCTCGATTCTGCCCGAGCTCTTAAAGCTGATCGACGACTTCACAAGGGAGATCCGACAGCCCGGCAGAGGGATGGCATGAGGCTTGCGAGAGGTTCTGCTGCCTGGATCACAACGCCCATCATCCTCACCGCAGCCCTAGCCGCTGCTGGACAGTGGTGGGGGTTCGCCCTCGCCCTTGTGGGATCGGCCTTCATGGTATTCTTCCATCGGGACCCCGATCGAATCCCGGAGGGGGACGGCATGCTCTCCCCTGCAGACGGTATCGTCGTCGTTGCAGAACCGGGCAGGCTTGCGATATTCATGAACGCCCATAACGTTCATGTGAACAGAGCGCCCCTGGATGGCCTTGTGAGGGCGGTATGCTCCACGGGAGACGGACACGCCCCGGCCTTCCTCGCCCGATCCATTGCAAATAGGCAGAAGCGAATCGACCTCGATACAGGCGATGGCCCCATGCAGGTCCATCAGATCGCAGGCTTCGTCGTCAGGCAGATAGTCACCTACATCCATCCGGGAGATCCTGTGAAAAGAGGGGAGCGCATAGGGATGATCAGATTTGGAAGCCGAGTCGAGGTGACGATGCCTCCCGGATATCAACTGGTGGTCGGCCGGGGAGATCGGGTTTTAGGAGGGCAGACGGTGATAGCGGTGAAACTGGCATGAACCTCCTCGAAGCCTTGAAGCTTGCGGATATCTTCTCGCTCATCAATGCCCTCCTGGGCTTTTTAGCCCTCTTGATCTCCTGGGGTGGAAGGTCCGATCTGGCCGTGGCATTGGTCCTCGCCGCGGCTTCGGTCGACGGCCTCGACGGATTCGCATCTCGTCGGCTGGGACGAGGGCGCCTTGGTGGTGATCTAGACTCGCTCGCAGACCTCGTCTCCTTCGGAGTGGCTCCTCTTGCCATAGCCTACTCGGCGTATGAAGGGCTCTGGATCGTGGGGGCTGCAGGCTGCCCCTACATCGTCGCAGCAATACTCAGACTTGCCCGCTTCAACGTATCCCCTGCTAGCGCAGCCTTCTTCGAGGGCCTTCCGATAACTGGGGCCGGGGTCATGGTTGCAATCAGCATCCTTTTGAGGTCGTCATTCACAACGATTCTCCTCTTGATCCTCCTCTCTTTGCTGATGGTAAGCACGCTCCCCTATCCCAAGGTTCGAAGCCCGGGGGCCATCATCCTTGTTGTCGTCGTACTCATCCTGGCTGCGGCAATCGGCTGTATCCTCGGAGATGTATATCAATCCGGCCAGGTGCTCTTCCTTGCGATCTCGGCCTATCTGGCCTATCCGGTGGTGAGACAATTCCAACAAAACGAGAGATAGCCGCTTTCGAAGCGGGAATCAAGCTTGGAGCCCTCTACCATCAGTTCGTGGGCTCTCCAATAAGCATCGAGACGGCCTCGAGCCTTGAGAAGGCGATCGAGGAGGCAATATCGCTCCAGCCCTACGTCTCCGAGGTCCGGGTCAGGATCGATAAGAGGATGCTCTCCTCAAACGTCTTCGGCTACGGCGAGCTCCAGGGCCGCATGATCCACGCAGAGGTCAAGATCGTATACGGAGACGCAATTGTTAGGGCAGTTCTCGATTACGATCCGTCCACAGACTACCCATTGATGCGCCTCCTCGATTGATGCAACGCTCCGCCCCAGCTCACTCCAAAGAGCAGCGCAGCAGATACTGCGATTCCCAGGAGGGGATAGCTCTTTCCAAGAATCAATGCAATGCCCCCTCCTCCAACCAATGCTGCAAGCGCGCCGTTTGAAGAGAGCCCCAGTCGCTCTCGATGGAACCCTGCAAGCAGTGGGACCAGAAGGCCGCTAGTGAATACAGTGTATGCGTAAAGAAGGGTTGAGATGATCTCGGGGGCGGAGAGGGCGACTGCAAGCGAGGCAGATCCGAGGATGACGACGGTTATGCGAGAGGTCAAAAGAAGGCCACGGGGGCCCTCATCTGGCCGGATGGATCGATAGATGTCCATCGTCAATATGGACGATGCCGTGAGAAGCGTGGTATCGGCCGAGGACATGAATGCCGCAAGCATTGCCGCTCCCACCAATCCTTGGGCGTTAGGTGACAAGAGCTCTACCATCAGCACCGGTAAGGCCTCCTCCGGCGCGATCCCCGGAAAGAGCATGCGAGCAGAGATCCCTAGGAGGGCTATTGCGATCGCCACGGGGACGAGGATGAGGGCTGATCTGAGAGCCGACCTTGAGGCGGTCTTTCCGTCCCTGGCTGAGAGGATGCGAGAATAAATATCGGGGCCTATGAGATAGGTCGATCCGACGATCAATACAAGGGAGATGACATCTCCTCCCCCCATGGCGGGGGAAGTGGGAAAGCTCTGATCCCGGATATCGAGGCCTGAGCCGGGAGCTGCGATCCAGAGAAGGGCGATGAGGCCGAAAGCCACGATGAATAACTGGATGAAGTCGGTTCGAACGACCGAACGCTGGCCACCGTGTGCCGTGTATGCGATGAAGACGAGGGCAGATGCCACCATCAGCACGCCTTCCCCTTGGCCGGTGAGCGCTCCAAGCACCTTGCCCGATGCCACGATCTGGACTGCGATTATGCCGATCCAGCTCACAATAACGATCAGAGAGGAGGCAAGCCTCACCCTTTGGTCGTAGAGGGATCCTGCAAGCTCTGGGAGGGTGTAGCATCCGCTCTCCCTGATCCGTCCCGCGATGAGCGATAGGGCGAGGAGACCAAGGCAGCCGGAGAGCATCCACCAGGCGCCCGGAAGGCCGACCTTAAAGGCAAGCCCCGCCATTCCCAGCGTCGAAGAGGCCCCGAGTATCGTCGAGGTCAACGTCCCTGTGAGGAAGAGGTCTCCAAGCCTCCTTCTCGCAAGGAAGAACTCGACAGGGCCCGAGGCCGATTCAAATGTGCCGAGGGCGAGGATGATCAAGAGGTATGCGACGATGATTATTCCTACTGGGTTCACGGAAAATCAGCCCTCCTCAGCACGGATCGATCTGCCGAGGGCATCGTCGATCATCTCGCGCCAACGATTGTCGATCATTCCTCAGCAGATGGTTGACGATTATATAAAGGCTTTCGGTGGGTTCGGCGAGGCATGGATCTGATGGATCTTGGATCTGACGGGGCGAGGATCGATGAAGTGAGGATCCAATGAGGCGAAAACCTTTATATTCAATAAAATCTATTAAGAGAAGGGTGATATCATCCGCTTGGACCACTACATCATCAAGGCCTTTGCCGCAGTCCTCCTTCTGGCGCTCGCCATTCTCGAGCTGGCGCTAGGCCTGATCCACCTATTCCATTACGGCCTCCCCCTTCCGCTAGCCGTGGTCTTGATAGTCGCTGCGCTCTTCTTCGTCCTCTCTGCCTCCTTCTTCGAGCGCTACGAGGTCGGATCGATCGTCCTCTCCATGCTCGTATCGATAATGGCAACGACCATCCTCGTCCTCGCGTCCGGTGGGATAATCCATTTTCTGACATTTGACCGGATCGGCTGGGAGGACCTGCTATCGAGCGTTGCTGTGAGCATGATAGTATCCATGGTGCTCCTCAACTACCTGAAGCGAAGCCTGGGGCAGATCGAGGGTTATTGATGGCAGATGCCGACGGCTCCAAAGGATTAATACAATAGGGCAGCAACCGAATCGAGATGACCCTGGTGGACCCGTACGGCCGAAGGATTACAGGGCTTAGGATGGCATTGACCCCGAGGTGCAACCTCAGATGCATATACTGCCATCACGAGGGCGAGGTCTCCCCGGGAAGGGAGATCTCGGCAGAGATCGCGGTGAACCTGGCACGGGCAGGGGCCGAGGAGGGGATGAGGGCAATCAAGCTGACGGGAGGCGAACCCCTTCTCAGGTCGGACCTCGAGGGTATCGTCTCTGCATTGCCCGATCGATTGGAGATCTCCCTGACGACAAACGGCATCCTTCTGGAGGATCGTGCCCACTCTCTAGCCAGGGCAGGGCTCGATCGAGTCAACGTGAGCCTCGACTCTCTCGACCCTCGCATCTATCGAAAGATCACCGGCGCAAGGGATGGTGACCTCGATTGCGTGATATCAGGCATAGAGGCGGCGATCGATGCCGATCTCGACCCCATAAAGGTGAACATGGTGGTCCTTCGCGAGAACGAGGGCGAGGTCCCCAGGTTGATCGAGTTCACCAGGGAGAGGGGCCTCATCCTCCAGCTGATCGAGCTCTTGGATCTCAACGGCAATGGCCTTGGCGGGGATCTGGAGGCAATCGAGAAAGACCTCAATTTTAGGGCTGATCGGGTGGTCACAAGGGAGATGCATAGAAGGAAGAAGTACTTCCTCGACGGAGCCGAGGTGGAGGTTGTGCGTCCCATGGACAACACCGAGTTCTGCGCCCATTGCCATAGATTGCGGGTGACATCCGACGGCAAGCTCAAGCCCTGCCTCCTCAGGTCCGACAACCTCGTCGATCTCGAGGGCGCAGGACCGGCCGAGATGGGCGATCTCTTGAGGGAGGCAACATCGAGGAGGGCCCCCTTCTTCTGCGATGATAAGGCCTGTCACAGATGCTGATACCCGCGAGCCTCCAGCCTCTGCCTTCCCCTTGACCCCTCCATCCAGACGCCGGAGTCCACGACGATCCCGATCTGCGTCAAGGGGCAGGCATCCTCGGCCTCTTCCAGGCGATCCGGCCGGACGGTGAATAAGAGCTCGAAGTCGCCGCCTGCATGAAGCGCGAGGTCGAGCGCTTCGCCTGGAAATAATGCCTCGACCTTGGGGTCGATTGGAATATCTTCCTCCCGTATCAGAAAGCCTGCCCCTCCTGCATGGGCGAGGTCGTGTAGAGAGAGGGCAAGGCCGTCGCTGTTGTCCATCATCGATGTAACTGCGCCCGAGAGGGCAAGCGCCCTTCCCTCCACTAGCCGGGGCTGCGGCTCGAGCAGCCTTCGGGCAAGGCCGTCCCCGCCCATCGATGTAGCTGCGCCCGAGAGCGCAAGCGCCCTTCCCTCCTCTTCCCGAGGCTCAAGCAGCCTTCGGGCAAGGTCTCCTTCGCCCCCCTCGGAGAGGAGCTTCAGTCCACCGCCTGCCCCGCCAAGCGCGCCTGTCGTACAAACGATGTCGCCGGGGCGCGCTCCCCGACGGCGAAGGACCAGGTCCTTTTCCACACGGCCGAGAGCTGTTCCGCAGACCGTGAGCTCCTGATGAGAGTCGGTATCGCCGCCAAGGACAACGGTCCCGAAGGCGGATGCGCAGTCCCTGAGGCCCGAGAAGAGGCCATCGACCAGATCGACGGATAAATCCCCCGGAAGGCCGACTGCGATCAAGAGGCCTAGCGGCATCGCTCCCATCGCCGCAATGTCGCTCAGGTTGACTGCGGCGCTCATCCAGCCCATCTGCCAGGGGCTTGCAGCCTCGGGGAAGTCGGTCTCCCGATGGAGCATATCGGTGCTTACAACGAGGAAGTCCTCCCCTAGATCGATGACGGCGCAGTCATCCTGCTCGACTCCTCCCAGGATCTTCGATATACGGCGGATGAGGGCGCGCTCCCCTAGATCGCTGCACTTCTGAGGCATGATACTCCGTCTACTTCGGTTGACCATGAATAGATTGGGGTAAAAGCGGCGTTGCGGCTTCAAACGATCCCGTAGCGTTCCGCGACCGGAAGGAAGCTATATCGGGCCACCCTGCCCGGCAATAATTATTGAGCAAGTACTTTTATCAACATTCAAGACCGAATGCTCGCCATGACAGGTAAGGCATTGCCAACAGTATGCGGCCTATATTGTGACTCTTGTGATCATCTCGGAGACGAATGCAAGGGATGTACAGATCAACAGGGAAAGGTATTCTGGACGGAGTTCGTCAACATTGCCTGCTGTCCCATATACGACTGCTGTGTGAATAATCTCAATCTTCCGCACTGCGGCCACTGCGAAAGGCTGGTCTGCGACCTATTCACGAAGTTTCGCGATCCCGAGATGAGCGATGAGGACGTAGAGATTTCTCTTGCAAGGCAGGAGCAGGAGCTTCGGGCGAGGAAGGCGGCCATGCAATAAAAAAATAAGAGGAAGCTGGATCTCAGAAGACGTCTATTGCGATCCAGTTGCTGGGCGTGTCGCTGATGGTGAAGATGGTTATATGCCTTCCTGGAGAATCCGCGTAGAACCAGATGTACTTGTACCCGGCAGAGGCCCAGCCATAGTTATACATCTTGGTTGTGCCATCGGGGTAGAGCTCATAGAGCTTCATCGTCCCAGTCCTCGGCACAAACATCAGCTCCTGAACCCATCCTCCGAGCGGGCATGCGGTATACCATGCCCAACCAACATTGGTATTTGCCCAGAGCATGGGGGATGAGGCTGCGAATCTGGTGGAGAAGGTAGTCCATGGCAGGAAGGTCCCGCTATAGTAAACCGCGGTTGGGGGGGTCTGTGCGCTAAAGGATAATACGGTCCTCTGCTCTCCTGCTGGAGGTGCATACGATTGGTAGACGGCCATCGGCGCTGTGCTCGGATAGGCGCCCACAGTGGAGGGTAGACCTGTCGATGACGGCCCAATTGAAGACGGCGCTCCCATGGAATAGTCCGTTACAATGCCAGTTCCCGGAAACGTCGTTCCACCGGGCGGGTAGGCTGGAGCTACTCCCGGGGCCGTCGGATATGCGTAGGTCGGCGATCCGGGGTAGGCGTCTGTGGTGTCCACGGCCATTGAAGTGCCCGCTATCAGGCTAATTATGCCCATTACCAACAATATGTGGGCTAATTTTTCTCTCATTCTCACACCATTCCTCTGTTCATATATCTTATCAGTCCTAATTAATGACTATCGTTCGATTATCTGATAAAAAGGCTCGTTCCATGTGACTCCCATATAAGTTTCTTCGAGCATCTCGCTTCCCCGGATATGCATCATATCAGTACCCTCCGATGACATCCCATGCCCCTGTGGCGTCGATAAATCGAACTCCCCTCCTCTGAGCATCCTCTAGCTGGGCCCTGAAGGTGAAGGGGTACATGAATAGGTACTCGTTGCCGTCTGTTGTGGTAACCGTGATCGGCATGACGAAGCGGCCCCATGACCAGATGATCATCTCGAACCCGCTGGCGGGGTCGGTGCTGACGTGCTCAGGATGCTCGAATGTCTCGTGAAGCGAGTACTTGACCGACTTTACCCTGGAGATCTCGGGGCCGGTTACGTAGACTCGGATCTTGAAGACCTGGTGGCCCTCGTTATCCCTCGTGTAGTAGACACACCTCTTTACCGGGTCGACTGCTTCGGTTATGATCTGGATGTTGGGCTCGCGATCCACTGCTCCCCTGAGGTCTGCAGAAACGATGACGCCTTGCAGGACCTGGACCTCTATTGCCCTGAAGGAGTAGCCTGGCTTTTCCGCAGTCACCTGATAGGATCCAGGAGCCACCTCGAGCCCGAACTCCCCTGAGGCATTCACGCTGAACGAGTGGCTATCATCGGTCCCCTTCACTAGGACGGTGCAGGCGAGGGGATTGCCGTTTCCGTCGGAGACCACCCCTTGAATCGATCCGAACGCTTGGGCGATCCGGTAGTTTGGCGGAAGCGATACTCCCCTCTTTTTAGCCGGATCTCCAATCTCGACGATGGCATAACCCGGCGATTGGTATATTGGACCTCCTGGATGGTCTGCGTTCCAGTCGAGGTTCAGCCAAAACCCACGATCATCCTTGTTATTATGCCCATAGACCATAGGGCAGCGGTAGCTGCTCTTAAGCCAGGAGAGAATTGCAGTCGTCCGATCCTTGTCCGATTGGCCCACGTAAACCTCGGCATAGGCGTGGCCTCCTTTTTCGTCGTAGGCCATAACGATCCTCGTCGTGCCTCCGATCGCCTCGATCAAGGAAGCCATGAGGATTGCGAAGTCGTCGCAGTCACCGGCACCGGCAACGGTTGCGTTATCCCTTTTGGCAATGCTCTCGGCAAGCGTTATGGTCTCGCTTGCCGGGCTGAAGAAGTCCGTCCCCCTTGGGTCGGATATGTTCCTCCAGTTCTCCTTTACGAAGTGATAGATGGAGCAGAGCTGCTGAACGTTGTAGCTTCCCGAGAACTGGCTTGCGATCTCGACTGCCTTGTTGCGGGTGATGGGGTTCGTGGGGTCGACCGCAGCTCTGATCTTCGCCTTCTTTGTGCTCACATCCTCCTCGGGAAGTGAGACCTCGGGCGACTCAAAAGGGCCAGAGCCAGATGATCCCGGACCCTGCATGGTCGGAAGGCCGGCCAATGCACCCTCTTCCGCCAGATTGCTTGAGAAGTCTCCAATCTCCACTATTCCAAGCTCGTCGAAGGCGCAGGGGATGTCCGCTCCCAGGGCCGGGGCTGCAAGGGCGAGGATGCAGAGCAGGGCGATTATGGGAAAGATTGGCAGAGACGAGGCCGGCGTGCAATCCATCTAAGCCGCTCCCTGGGCGGATAACCCATCATCCCCCCAGCCGAATACATCCCCCAGGGTGAATCCTGTCTCGATCACATACTCCTGCGATCCGGATATGGGAACCTCCCTCTCCTGGCCGGTCGAAAGGTCCGTCGAGATCTGCTGGAACTCGTAGCCGGTCCTCTCGGCTGTGATGCGGTAGCTGCCGGCAGGAAGCTCTACCCGGTAGCTTCCCCGGTCGTCGGTTACGGCCATCTGCTCCCGGCCTCGCTCATCCGTGAGGATCACCGTTGCGACCATCGGCAGGCCGCCCGAGGATAGGACCTGGCCTCTTATCACTCCGTAGGATTGGCCGGATGATAAGGCCTCGAAGCCCCGCGGAAGCCCGGGGGCTGCTGTCGTGTACTCCTCCCGGATCATCAGCACAACGTGCCTGTTCGCGTTGTAGAAGGGGCCACCCGGATGGTCCGCCGACCAGTCGAGGTTGAGCCAGACCTCCTGGCTTGCAGGGTCCACATGGGTGAAGATCTGGTCTGAATCGTACTTGCTCTTCAGCCAGTTGATCTTCTCTCGCACATGGCTATCCGGGTCATTGAGGCTTCCGAGATAGACCTCGGTGTATGCATGGCCTGCGTTGTTTCCGTAGGCGAAGATTATCCTCGTGCTCCCGCCTATCGCCTCGATCAGCGCCGACATGAGGATTGCAAAGTCGTCGCAGTCACCTGCGCCGACGCAGTCGAGCTCCTTTCCTAGCTTGAGGGTGTTCGATGCAGAGCTGTAGTAGTCGAGGCCCCGGGGGTCGTTTACGTAGCTCCATCCATCCTTCAGGTAGCTGTAGATCGATGAGATCTGGTCGATGTTGTACACCCCAGGGAACTGGGCGGCAATTATCACGGCCGCGTTCCTGGTGTCCTCGTTTTCCACATCCACCTTCTGATTGATCTCCTGCTTGATCTCGCCAAGCTGCCTGCTGTTTCCAGAGCCTGCCCCGCCGGCAACGGGAGCTGCGCCAGTTAGGACGTCGACCTGGTCCGACTCGTCGTATTGGGCGATCAATGGGACATTTGGCAGATATTGAGATGGTCCTGATGCCACGAGTGCAGTCTCCTCTCCGGTCGCAGACTCCAGGAGGGGCGGTCCGTCGTCCAGCGACTGGATGCCATCAGCGCCGAAGACGCAGGGGACGTCGGATGCGGAGCCGCAGGTGAGGAGAAGGAGGAGGACGAATGGTAGGGTGGAGCGATGTAAGGGGGCCATTCCTGATCGTAGGCTTATAATCAATATCAATTTAAATCACTTTCTATGGTCGAGAGCGCTCCCTCTGGAGGCCTCCCCTGGGGCCCCGGGCCCAGAGGGCTACCCCTCCCCGGACGATCGCGCTATCCCCGGCGGGCTATCGGGTCGCGTCCCAGAGCCTGACCTGGCCATCCCGGCTCCCGGAGGCGAGCGTCCGCCCGTCGGGGCTGAACGCGACGCTGTACACCCAGCTGGAATGGCCCGATAGGGTGCGTAGCTCAAGGCCGGTATTCGCGTCCCAGATCTTGACCGTGATATCCCGGCTCCCGGAGGCGAGCGTCCGACCGTCGGGGCTGAAGGCGAATGCTTCCACGCCGCCGGAATGGCCTACATTGGCTGCATTAGTGGCTCTATTCGCTCTGCTCTCCAAGGATCTCAAAGCCTTTCAAGCCCTTGAAATCGCTGTCAAACGTAGCAATACAGCTAATCCCGTTATGTCTGCAAGCGGCCACTATCAGTGCATCGCTTGGAAGGAGCAACTCCTCGGCCATGGCCTCGATGACGGACTCGAAATCACTTGGAGCCTTTACCAATCGTATGCCATACTCGTCTTGAAATGCCATTAGATTGGCCATGAATAACCGATCTCTCTCACAAAATCCCAACTCTTTGATCTCCTTCTTCAGCTTAAATCCCTTTGAGCCGTGGTTCAGGGATAGGCCTACATAGACCACCTCTTCCAGGACATCGAGTATGGTGACGGGATCATCTGCATACCGCAATATCCTCTTTGCCGCCTCTAGTTTGTCAGATCTAAATAGGTAGGAGAGAAAGATATTCGCATCTATCATCACTGCCAACGATCTTCCCCCAGCTTCAGTATCTCTTCGAGAGAGACTACCCGGTCAAGCTTGACGCTTCCTGCATACCTTTCGAGTATCTCATCCCTCTCCTCTTTCAGCGTCATCTTGACAATCGTTCCCTCTTCCAGGTCCACCTTGACGAGGGGCCTGAAGATGCCCCCCTCATAAATACAATCTATCTTTTTCGTGCTCATGGAAAGGCCCATCCATCCAGAGGGATCCTTGTACTCCATTCTTATTCTTCGTTACGGTTTATGACGATTGGCCCATATCGCCAAAAAAAATCATTATGCACCCAGGGGCCGACACAGCTATAGATCGCTTTGCCAATCAAGCGCAGAGCTGCCGGCCCCCATCGCATAAAACAGCGCTTGTGGATGCTGGCCCTGCCGGGATGGGGCCCGGGAGTTCTCCCTCACTGCCGGGCCATGACGTCCCAGATCCTGACCTGGCCATCCCAGCTCCCGGAGGCGAGCGTCCGCCCGTCGGGGCTGAACGCAACGCTTCTCACCGAGTATGAATGGCCCGAGAGGGTGCGAAGCTCACGGCCAGAGTTCGCGTCCCAGAGCTTGACCGTGCTATCAGAGCTCCCGGAGGCGAGCGTCTGGCCGTCGGGGCTGAATGCGACGCTATTCACCGGCTTATCTCTCCGACAGCTCCACGGGCGTCTTTCCGTACTGCTCCTGGTTCGTGCTGGAAATGATTAGATGCTAGTC
>JAFGMR010000007.1 GCA_016927425.1 Methanotrichaceae archaeon
CAATTCCACCCATTGACGGCCGTACCATCGATGTGTCTGTGGAGCCGGTATCCGTTGTCGAATAGGCTTATTCCGATTTCAAGACGTGAGCTTATCCGGCGGTTGGTAGAGCTGGGATAGAGCGGCCCCTTCAGAGGTTCTGGACACGAGTTCATGGCCAAAGGAGCAATCCGCGTCAAGCTTCCAAATGAGCATCGTGGTCAGGACATCGGCACCGATCTCCTGACCAGGATTCTGAGGGATTCCGGAATAGTGCCAAATGACCTCTCCGCCCCCACAATCGATTTGCGCTGCCATCATCCTATCTCTCCCACAGTCTTGGTCATTTCTTCCACAATAGCCACATACTCGCGAACAAGAGCCTTGCTCATCTCGAGCTCCGATGCGATATTCTCAGCAGGGAGCCCGTCCTTGAAGAGCTTCTGGACCTTCTTGAAGGCTTTGATGTACCTGTCGCATGCTTCCTCGCTGTGACTGGTTCGGCGTGCGATCTCAGGGGTAGGGATGTTCTGGACGAATTGCTTGATGATGATCCTCTTATGGGTGAGAGTGGGACCTATATCGTGAATAGTCCCGCGATAAGGCAGGACAACGCCATGTTCCATCTGGTATTCCTTGATATCCCTACCAATCGTTCCGGCGCTCACGCCGATGAGCTGGCTTACATCGGCCTGATTCAAGACGCCGCCCTGCTCAAAGGCCTCATGCAATATTCTGGCCACCTTGAACCTGCGAATCTCCTTGGCAGAGTAGCCATCAAGCCTCAGACGTAGATCGTCCTGACTTGCTACAGATAGTATGACCGGGACCATCCTTGTGTTCTCGATCGTCTTGTTCCTGCCTGGCATCTCATCTTTATGGGCTGCCCACCAGACCGTCTGGCCAGCATCGAGCTTCCAGCCATCCTTAAGATGCGCGTCGAACTCCTTGAGCAGGTCCTTGATGAACATGTCCTGGATCTTATCGCCACCAAGGAACTTGTATTCCTGATTAAGCATCTGCTTGATGGCGTTAGAGAATCCGTTGTACTTTCGGAGCATGCGCTCGGCATCGGAATCGGTCATGAGGCCACCACCTCTCGATTCTCGCTCTCCGGGTGGATCTTTTTTTTCGAAGGCGGCAGATCGACAAGGATCTGCTCGAGTCTCATCTGAGCTTCGGGGCGGTCCTTGAACGATTCGTAGAGGTCGAGGTATTCATTGACCAGTCTCTCTGACATCTCAGTGAGTTCCCGTATCTCCGGCGCGCTGTACCCCCTGTTGTGGAATCGTATGACCTTGGAAAAACCGGTGAGATACCTCTGGACCGAGGTGCTGGAGTGCCCAGTCTTTCGTTCGATGTCGGTATACTCGTAGCCTTCAAGCCACATCTTCACAACTTTTGATTTGTGCGTGACTCCTGGACCAATATCCTGGAACGTTCCCCGAGTTGGAACATCGAGTCCCTGGTTCTTCATCGCCTTTATATCGCGCCGGATCGTCCTCCGTGAGCTGCAGAGAAGAACTGCCAGGTCTTCTTGTGTCAGGAGACCGCCCTGTTCCAAGGCTTCATGAGACATACGCACGATCTTTTTCTGCCTCAGACCCGCAGTTCCTTCCGTAGATAGGATATCGAGATCGGTCCTGTCGTGAAATGTGAGATGCGCGGGGACTGTTCTCAGATCTGAGACGCTCTTTCCCGGCGGCTCAGCCGCCGAAGCCGCATGAAAGGTGATCTGGCCGTCATGAAGCACCTCTCCGAAGGTCTCCGTGAGGAAATCCCACATCAGGTTCACCAAGGATCGGCATGTAGCCCTCGGAAAAGCGTAGTCATCTTCAAGGATCTGGAACATCCTCTGCTGAGCGCTTCTTACCCAAGGACCTTTATAAACCAGATCGGTCTCGTCGACTCGTGCCATTCGTCCCACCAATTCAAGTTCGCGTATCTCCGGGTATATTAAGGCGGGGGACATTTGGCCTAATGGTAAATCCATCGTGATGAGTGGTTTTCGGTGGCCTAGATCATTGGATCTTTCCGACGAGACGAAAGTAGGCATGAATCGACATGATCTTAAAAACGAATACCCCGCAGCTTGCTGCGGGGTGCGCCGCCGCCGTTTGACCATGGATGAACAGCTCCTTACCCCTGAAATAACCGGCGGGCAGCGGGCCAAATGGCCTTTGTGCGCTGCTTTTGCAGCTCTCGCTGTCCGTCTCAAATATCCGGGATTATCGCGACCCGAACATCCGTCGGAGCAGTCCCCCTTCAGCCCTCCTCTCCGGAGGCTCTGTCCTGATCTCGGCGGGCCGGTCGAGCATCTCCTCTTCCGGCGCCACGATCGGCGTGCTGACTCCGCCGTGCAGGCTCTTTCGGGGTCGGATGCTCACGACAACAGGCCGCTCGATCTCGTTATTCACGAGCATTGCCGTTCCCGGGGGAAGGCGTTTGATCTCCTCCTCGAGCTCCCCCGTCATTCCCTCGAGGCCCTTCGAGAGTGCTTTGAGGTCGTTTGGATTCGTAACCCTCATGATGATCTGGGTATTGCACTGCGAGATCACGTTCTTGTCAACCCTCGCAGGCCTCTGGCTTATCACCATGAGGCCCAGGCCGAACTTCCTTCCCTCGGCAGCTATCGTCCTGATGATCGATGTGGAGGCGGCCTTGCCTGTCCCCCTCTCGGGGATGTAGTTGTGTGCCTCCTCGACCACGACCATCCCCGGATTCACCTTCCCGAGCTTTCGGGCCTCGAATAGCTCAGAAAGCAGCCGGGCAACGATCATCGACTGCATCTCGGGGCCGATTCCCGTCATGTCTATCACAGATGCCCTGCCCCGCCGGAGAAGCTCATCGGGCTCCGTTGGGAACCCCGAGAATATGCCCATCTCGTTTAGCTGCTCCAGATTTCCAATCAGGCTCCACTTGGACTTGCTTGTCCCTTTTCCAACGGCCTCGATCACGTCTTCCAGGTCGTAAGTATCGGTCTCCGCCTTTAGCGCCGTGATCGCCTCGTAGAGAAGGCCGATCTGGCCGTTGCTCGACTCTTCAGGCATCATCCGGGC
Organism: Methanotrichaceae archaeon; assembly: GCA_016927425.1. Classification (GTDB taxonomy): domain Archaea; phylum Halobacteriota; class Methanosarcinia; order Methanotrichales; family Methanotrichaceae; genus JAFGMR01. Next base: position 3,039 of record JAFGMR010000007.1, read on the forward strand.
GATCTCGCGCGCGTTGAGGCTTATCCCATTGAAGCGAAAGAGCTTGTCCGCCCGTGGATTGACCGTCATGTTGGCCGGGGTGTAGACCGTGACGTCATAGCCCCGAGGCTTGATCTTGAAGCGGGAGAAGTCGCCCTCCCGGCCTGGGCTCTTCATCGATGCATACTCGCCGTGGGGATCGATTATGAGAAGAGCAACTTTCTTCTCTAGAAGCTCTTCGAGAATCACGGCTGCCGTATATGACTTGCCGCTTCCGGTCTTTGCAAGTATGCTGCAGTGCTTCTGCACAAGGCTGTTTGCATCGAGCTCTACCCGAAGGTCGTAGCCGCGAAGCTTTCCTATGTACATCCGGCCCTGGGAGAGCCCGAGAGTACCCTTGATCAGCCGCTCGTCCGCCAGGAATACCTCCTCCCCTGGCCGGGATGGTGTCGTGGGAGGCCGAAGGCCCTTGGCCGTTGCAACACCTATTACCCTTGCCTGGGCTACGATCCATTCCCGAGCCTGCCCGTCCTCTTTGCCCCTCTCCATATGGGCCAGGTTGTAGGCGGCGTTGGAGCGCTTCACCTCATCCACCTGGGCTAGGATCCAGTCCTTTCCCTCGCCCCTAACCTTTACATAGGCTCCGCGCCCCACATGCCGGCCTATCATGAACTTGAACTGCATGGGGCTCGTCTCGCCTACGATAATGCCAATAGCGCTCTTCAAAGCTCCTCACCGAAGATCCTTCATCGCTTGCTCCCCCGAACTTCGGCGCTTATCCTTATTATTATTTTCCCACCTTAACTCCCATTGAGTAGGGGATAGTTTTCTATGAATCAGGCAGCTTGATATCGATAATCAAAAATCCGATTCCTTGCATATGGAGAATACGTCAATCCCTAAATCAACATGCATTGGCCACCTGTCTAAACATATCCCCTAAAACTTGGGAGTTAAGGCTCTAAGACATTGTATGTGATATTGACGTCGTTGACCCGGGCTCTGCTGGGGCAAGCACATCCACAATGACTGTGTTGCTGGGCTGGCTGTTTACCACGAAGTTGAGCATATGTCTCCCTACTTGGTCAGCATAGAAGTTCATGGTGTTATAACCTTCGTTGAACTGATATGTCTTGTATTTCGAACTGATTGTGTCGGTCTGAGTCATCTCATAGAAGCCTGCGGGTCCTGCAACGGGTGCGTAGGCGATTAGCTGTAACCAGGTTCCGACAGGGCATATCACATATTGTGTCCAGTTGGTTGCGCCCTGGATCCAGAGGTCGTTGGTCTTGGACGGCACTGTGGCTTCATACTGGGAGTATGGCAACCCTACACCTGCACCGTAGTACACAGCGGTGGGTGTTTTCTGCGTTATATCGAACCTGGTAGGATTGCTTATTATTCCACCAACAACAGGCGTGCCTGTAGTTGCATAATATTCTCTGAAGGGCGAGAATGTGGTGTCAACAACTGGATTCGTATAAAAGATGAGATCCGGGTTGTACCAGGGTAAGGTGGGGACTGGTGCATCGAGCCACTGCAGCATGCCAGCTATCGCTGGGTCCGCCATCGAGCGATCTCTAACGTACCCTTGGCCCATGTTGGGGCTAATCCAATCTCCGCTAGATCCCATTACGCTGCCACTACCACTGGAACTTTCAACGTATCCTCCTTCTAAATAGTCTTCTCCCCATGCAATGCCAATTAGCAAACATGCGGCGAGCGTCGTCATACCCAGCAACGTTTTGCTATATCTCATTTAGTTTCACCGAATACTGTTAAACCTTATTTAGATTTATAGCTATCTGCAACTCTACTTTCCAACTCGTCATCTATATATATTTATAATTAGATAATTGGGGGCATATATTTATTTGTTTCGAATACCTCGCAGCTTGCTGCGGGGATGGTCATGAAAACCGACTTAACCTGAGAAGCACATCTTTCATAACCTTAACTCCCAATGGGTAGGGGATAGTTTTCTTCGAATCGGGCAGAATGATATCGATAATCGAAAATCCGATCCCTTGCATTTAGAGAATACGTCATTTCCTGAATCAATATGCATTGGCCACCTGTCTAAATATATCCCCTAAAACGTGGTAGTTAAGGTTTCCCATATATCGACCAGATATATCGACTATATCGATCCCGGCCCGGGAGGGAGGGCGGCCTTCAGAGGTAGGCGCGCCTGTACCTGTCCCGGAGAATATAGCCGAAGCCAAGCCCGACGAAAAGGCCGCCGATATGGGCCATATGGGCGATGCTGTCGCCTGAACCCATCATGCTGAAGTCCATCAGGGCGAAGAGGACGACCGCGTACTGTATCCTGAGGGGCAGTATGAAGAACAGCAGTACCCTGATCTCCGGCGCGATCAGTGCGAGGCACCCAAGAACCCCGTAAAGGGCGCCGCTAGCTCCCAGCATATAGCCGGAGGAGATGGCTATCTGGCAGAAGGCGGCAACGAGGCCTGAAGTGAGGTAGATCTCCAGAAACAGCCTCTCTCCAACTCTGCGCTCGAGCTCCATCCCGAAGAAGAAGAGGAAGAGCATATTCCAGAAGAGGTGATCGAAGCTCGCGTGCATGAACATATGGGTGACCATCGTCCATGGCCGTTCGAGGACGAGGGCCGGATTGAGGGCCAGATAGGGTATGGCAATCCCAGGAGCGATCAATGTAGCGACATAGAAGAGCATGCATATGATCAGAATGGCTCCAGAGACGCTCACCGGCAGGCCACCCCTCGGCGCTCGCCAGTCCTCGTCGTCGTCCCAATGAGCGTCGGTGCGGACCCACGTTGGACCTGGTCTCTTCGTCAGGGGGAGGTGTAACAGGGACCTCATTCGGTCACATACTCCCCGTTTCGCAGAACGATCACATAATCGGCCGAGTTCTTCAATGCAACGGAAAAGCCAGGCTCGGCCCCGAAGATGATCGTCTCCTTGCCGTGCTCCATCGCCTTCATGAGCACTGGCTTGAGGTCTGCATCCCTCGTCACCAGGGCGATCGTATCGATCACGGGGTTGTAGATCATCTCTATCCCCTCGACCGCGAGGCGAACGTCCACATCGCTCGTGCAGATGATAGGCTCGAGCCCCTGGTTCTCCACCGCCTCCACCAGCTTCTCTGATGCGTACTGGTTGAGGAAGACCTTTCCCACTTTGATATCGCCGTAGTCTTTGAGGATATCCCGGATCTCTTCCAGGTCCATCTGGAACTCCTTTCTCAGCATGTTGGGGCCGTCCACAAGAAGGCCTATCTGCTTCCTCCCCTTTTCCTTCCTGGAGCCCAGGTACTTCAGTATGTGTTCGAAGTGAATCGGCATGAGATCACTGATCCCTGATGGAGAATATCTTGTCTCTTTCATATAATTTTCTGTGATCCATGGCACTAAAGCCCGAAGATCCTTCGTGCGTTCTCGCGAGTAGCCCTGGCAAGCTCCGCAGGGTCCATGCTCCTGAGCCTGGAGATCAGCCTGACCGAGTCGAGGACGAAGGATGGCTCGTTCCTCCCCCGGCGCGGGGATAGGAATGGGCTGTCCGTCTCTATCAGCAGCCGCTCCAGGGGCACCTGCCTTGCGACTGCCTGATGGGGCACCGACCGGCAGACTACCGTTGCGATCGAGACGTAGAAGCCCCTGTCGACTATCTTTTTCATGGTATCGAGGTTGCCGCTATAACAATGGAAGACCACCTTATCGAGATCCTTGACCATCCCGAAGGCCTCTTCCTCGGTATCGCGCGCGTGGATGATCAATGGCAGGTCGAGGGAGCGAGCAAGCTCGATCACCTGGGAGAAGACCTCCACCTGTCTTCTGCGGAGCGAGGGCTCGAGGCAGCGATAGTAGTCGAGCCCAGCTTCTCCAACGCCCACGATCTCGCCTGCGTGCTCCTGAATGTGGTCGAGCACCATCTTGACGTCTGCCGGCTTGAGCCGTTCCAGGCCGTTTGGGCTGAGGCCAAGCGTCGGCCGGATGAAGTCGTGATTTCGGGCAAGCTCAAGCGTCTTTCGATTGGTGGCCAGGTCCACGCCGGAGTTGATCATCAGCTCAATCCCGGATGACCTGGCCCGCTCAATAACCTCTGCCCTATCTTTGTCGAAATGCTTGAAGTCGAGATGACAGTGTGAGTCGACGAGTCCCTGCAAACTAATCTAGCCTCCATTCGCCTTCAACAGCATCAATCTGTTGATGGCGCTAACAAGTGCCTCCACCGAGGCCATCACTATATCCTCCCTCGCGGACCGGGCTTGAACCCTTCGGCCCGAGATGTCCTCGACGCCGATTACCACCTGGGCGAGGGCGTCTGATCCTCCCGATATGGCCTCGATCCGAAAGTCGCTCACCTTGATCGTGGCCTCCTCTCCGAGTATCTCGCTCACCGCCCTGACCGCTGCGTCGACCGGGCCTACGCCCGTCTTCGCAAGCACGCGGTCCTGGCCGTGAATGATCGCCCTCACAGTGGCCGTAGGGGTGATGATGTTTCCCGTCATCACCGATACCTCCTTGAGGATCATCGCCTGCTTCTCTCGGGCTACATCGCCGAGGACTACGTCCGCTATCGTCTGAAGGTCGGCGTCCGAGATCTGTTTGCCCTTGTCCCCGAGCTCCTTGATCCGGGTGAGGATGTCTTGGAGCTGCTCATCGGTCGTCGTGTATCCCACCGACTCCAGGGCCTGGCGCACGGCATGGCGGCCGGTATGCTTGCCTATGACTATGCGCCTCTTGTGGCCCACCATCTCAGGCGTCATTATGCCGGGCTCGAAGGTATCGCTCCTCTCCAATACGCCGTGGCTGTGAATCCCGCTCTCGTGGGAGAATGCGTTCTCCCCCACGATCGGAGCAGTGATGGGGATCTGCGCTCTGGTGAGCCGTTCCACGAGCCTTGCCGTCTCCACGAGGTACTCGGTCTTGATGGATGTCTTGGCCCCGAAGATGGACTGGAGGGACATGACTGTTTCGGCAAGGTTGGCGTTTCCAGCCCTCTCCCCAAGGCCGTTTACGGTTACCTGGACCTCCCTTGCCCCGGCCTCAACTGCTGCAATGCTGTTTGCAACGGCGAGCCCGAAGTCGTTATGACAATGAACGTCCACGGTCATGCGGTGGACGTTCTGGCAGATCTCCCTTACAAGGCGGTAGAATATCGAGGGGGCGGCAACGCCTACGGTATCCGGGATGTTGATGATGTCGCAGTTTGCCTCCTCCACAGCTCCGAATATCTCCTTGAGGAACTCCGGGGATGTCCTCGTGGCATCCATGGCCGAGAAGAGGCATGCGAGTCCAGCATCCTTCACCTGCTCTATCGCCTCGACCGAGGCTCTGACAATCTCTGGTCGGCTCTTTTTGATGGTATGGGCTATCTGGATATCCGATGTTGAGACGAAGACGTGCACCATGTCGACGCCAGCGTCGAGGCAGGCCTGGACGTCGCCCTTGACGATCCGGGAGAGGCCGCAGACCTGGGCATGGAGCCCCTCATCGGCGATCCTCTTCACCGATTGAAACTCACCTCGTGAGGATATAGGAAAGCCGGCCTCGATGATGTTGACCCCAAGCTTATCAAGCTGCCTTGCGATAACGATCTTATCTTCCGGGGTAAGGGAGACGCCGGGAGTCTGTTCCCCATCGCGAAGGGTGGTGTCGAATATCCTTACCATCTCGTCCCGAAGCGGCGATTCACTGTAGAAAACGATCCCACGCGGATGATTCCTGTGACATGGGCATTGGGGGAACTTGCGGCCCTATAAACCTTTTGCCGGCTGGACTCCGCCTGGAGCCACCAGCGGGCAAGCCTCCGGGAGATGTGCCCTCTCAAAGGAGTCCCATGTTCTCCAGCTGGCTTCGAACGATCTTGACCCCTTCCTCGCACTCCTGAGGCGACTTGCCTCCGGTAACCACGAGCTTGCCCGAGCTGAATATAAGCACAACTACCTTAGGGACTTTTATGCGATAGACCAGTCCGGGAAACTGCTCTGGCTCGTACTCGATGTTCTCAAGGCCAAGGCCCAAGGCGATGGCATTGAGGTTTAGGTCGGTCTTGAGGTCGGCGCTTGCCACAATGTTCTGAACGTGGATCTCCGGCTCCAGGTCGATCTTGTCGAACCCAATGGACTTGAGGGTATGGGCCATGTTGGTTATCACCGTCCTCACATCCTCGACGTTCTTTGCGCCAGTACATACGACCTTGCCCGAGGTGAATATGAGAAAGGCGGCCTTGGGCGACTTCACTCGGTAGACAAGCCCCGGGAACTTCTCCTTATTGTACTCTGCCCCCTCAAGCTCAGCCTCGATCTTTATCAGGTCGAAATCGTCGGCAAGCTTGGTAGAAGCGACCACGTTCTCGATATTGATTGTGGACTCCATGCACGTCTCTCCATGGCCTCTTCTCAAGCTAAGGGTATATAAAGTATGGGTATATAAGGGGGGAGTCGGGCATGGTGGGGATTTAAGCCGCCGATGGGATTCGAACCCATGGACTGCTGATCATTCGGGCGCTATGCCTTACGAATCAGCCGCTTTAACCGGGCTAAGCCACGGCGGCAACATCCCGTCCATATCCAGTTATCGATTTAAGATTTGCGATCGGCGATCTTGTATCTCCTCGACGAGCTGAGGGAGTAGCGTTCCCACGTCGGTGACGAGGCCGATCGCCTGAGCCGATCCTCGGTCCATCAGCTTGGTCAACGTGGAGGGATTTATGTCGATGCAGATGGTCTTGATGTAGGAGGGGAGCATGTTGCCCGCGGCTATCGAGTGGAGCATGGTCGACATCATCAGTGCCATCTCAACGCCATCGAGCGCCTCGTACATGGCGTCCTTGGCCTTAACGGTATCCGTGATCACCTCGGGCAGGGGCCCATCGTCGCGGATCGATCCCGCGAGAACGAATGGCACACCTCGTGTGATGCACTCGTACATGATGCCCCCTTTCAGCTTCCCCTCTCTGATCGCCCCCTCGATGGATCCGCTCTCCATCACCTCGCTGATTGCGTAGAGATGGTTGCGGTGGCCACCCGATGTCGCACAGCCGTGGAGGTCCATCCCCAGGCTCGTGTCGAAAAGCTGCCGCTCAATATCGTGCACAGCTACGGCATTTCCCGCTAGGAGGACGTTGACGTAGCCTTCGCGGATCAACCAGGCGAGGGATGGGGCAGCTCCTGTGTGGATTATCGCCGGTCCGCAGATGGCCGCGATCTTTCCTCCCTTCGACCTCGTTCCGATGATCTCCCCTGCCAGCTGCCCTATGATCTCCCTGCTCGGCCTCTCCGAGGAGACCTCGTTGTTCATGAAGCCGAAGAAGGACTTCTCCCTGGGACGTTCCGGCGGCATTACCTTGACCCCGGATGTTCCCACAACCACCCTATCGCCACGATGGATGTGGTTGATGGGGGTAGAGCGCGCCTTTCCGTCCTTGACCGTTATGAGGCAATCCATCCGGCTGTTCTCCACCTTCATCCAGGCCCCCTCGGTTCGAATGAGGGTTGGATGGTTTGTTGTGGAGTAAAATCCCTTGGGAACCACCATATCGCCGGGGCAGGTCTCGATCCTTGCGTCCTCGACCTCTACCGATCTCGCTCCTAGGGAGTGAAGCTCGAGGAGGATGCGTTCAAGATTAGCTGCATCCTTCCCCATAACTGCGATCCTTGCATAACTCGAATCGTTCTTCTTCTGGCCTATGCGGAATATCTTGATCTCGAACTCGCCGCCCATATCCATGATCTTGTCCAAGACACGGGTGAGCATGAGCGAGTCTATGAGATGACCCTCCATCTCAATATCGCAGATTTCACCTAACATTTCGACCTACCGCCGTCTTCCGGCTACCACAGCTGGCCGTCTATCATGGCCTGGGTTTTGTCGTTGGTGGACATCACCATCTTTTCGATCCGGACCACGTATCCGTCCACGTCAGGCACGGGAATGTCAAAGATGGCCCGAATTCCCATGCGCCGGAGATGTTGTTCGAAGTCCTTCGCGGTCTGGATCCTCTTGACCCTGATCTGTACGCTTTGTGCGATCTGCTCCTTCTCCATCTTTCGCCTTATTGTATCGGCGAGTGGGAGAAGGATGCTCTCCCCCAGCCTTGCAGCCCTCGCCCTGATCTCCTCGCTCGACTCGCCCCACTCAACGGCTTGGAAACCCTCCCTGACGACTCGAGAGACGATGAAGTCCGAGGCATAATCGTTGTAGTAGCGAAAGGCGTGCTCCAGGTCCATGCAATTGCTCTCCGAGCAGGTATATTTGATTGGGGGAGCCTCGTTCGAGACGTCCTTTAAAACTATTCCCTCTCGACCTCGCTTGCCGAGGTCTCGCACGATTGGGACGATCTCCTTGTACGCCCCCTCTGCGCGAAACTCGCCTAGGAGCGGCGTGACGTTGAGGCCGTACTCCTCGGCAAGGTCGTGTGTTGGATGAACTCCTTGAGTTACCCTACTGTTCTTTTTTGCAATGTCGAATAGGACGAACTCGGCGCTATCGACCGGGTAGATGGACTTTGGAACATAGGGATTCTCCGGCCCGACCATCTCCCCGCAGAGAACGATCTCCGGGTGGTCCCTGAACACCTCGGGATCGATCCGGTCCCGCACGACCTCGGTGGAGAAGGGGCAGATGTAGCCGCCCCGGGTGAGGGCCACGATCTCCCCGTCGATGCTAGTTGCGCGGAGGTTGTATCCGTTCATCTTCTCCTCGACGGCCACAATGCCTGTAAATTGCCTCTTGATGGCCGGCTCAAGCAGCATGGCCCGCTTGATCTTCGGGTAGCCGTAGACCACCTCGCCCGTGTAGAAGACGACCGTCCCCGCCTCCACCCCGGATACGGGCTTATCGAAGCGCATGAGCCTTGGGGGAGGCCAATCACTCTCCTTGACGATCGTCTCCTGGAGCTCGGATAGCCTCTCCTTGGGCAGTCCCAGCCTCTCCGCTACCCGCGAGATCTTCATCTGGTTCTCACCAGGTAGTCGATCAGACACCTCCTGGTTATCATGCCGACGAGCTCATCCTTCTCGTTCATCACCGGAAGGCCTCCTCGATCATCGGATAGGATGACGTTCAGGACGTCTTGGAGGGGCGTATCTTGCCTCACTTTCTTCACATCCTTTGTCATCACATCAGCGACGAGCAGGTTCTTGATCCTCGCATCCTGTTGCCTTCGGGAGACCAGGTCCCGAAATGCCCGCATGGCCTTTGCGATATCCCTCTCGGTGATAATGCCGAGGAGGTCGCCTCCTTCTACCACTGGCAGCCTTCCAACGTCTCGATCCAGCATCATACGGCGAGCATGTACCAGGCGGTCCTGTGGATGGACGCTCAAGGCCGCCCTCATGGCGTCCTTGGCAACTCCGGCAATATTCGTCGATGCGAGGACCTCGCGGGGCCTGACCCATCCCAGTATCTCCTCTCCCTGCATCACCGCGAGGACCGAGGTCTTCTGAAGCAACAGTGTGGCATCGTCGACGCTCATCTCGGGCAGCACCCTGATGACCGAGTCCATCGTGGCCGCGGCTACGTGTAGGGATGAGGCGGGCAGCCCCAGGCTCTGCCTCGCTCCCAGGACCCGGGCGATCTGGCGCATGGTGATGATCCCGCCGATCCGGCCATTGTTGGTGACAAGCAACCTTCTCAGGTTATGCTTCTCCATGAGATCGAGCGCATGGCCTATTCTCTCCGACTTATCGATGCTCACCGGGGTTGTCATTATGTCCCTAACCTGCATCATCATCACCTCGCCATCTCCGCTATGATCTCTCGATTGGAGAAGAACCCAACCATCTTTCCTTCCTCGATCACAGGCAGGCCGCAGATGGACTTCTCCACAAGGACCTTTGCCTCGTCTACCGCGCGCGCATCGGATCGGGTGGCGATTATCGGATAGGACATGATGTCCTCGGCAACCAGGGGCACCTCCTTGATGTAGCGGTACTGCTTCCTGCCGGCCGGGCTCTCCTTTCGGGTCATCTTGATGGACTTCATCCTCGCCTGGTCCATCTTGTTCTCCGTTCCGGCAAAGACCAGGTTGGACCGGGTGATCAGACCGACAGGGGACAGGTTGTCCTCGTAGACCAGGACCCTGCTCACGCCATGGATGTTCATCTGTTCTATCACATGGGAGATGGTGTGATGTCGATGGACGGTCACCAGGCTCTCGGCCATCAGATCCTTCACGCGAAGGTCCAGGTCCTGCTTGGAGAAGTAGCGCACTATATCTCGAGCGGTGATGATCCCGATCACAGAACCGTCCCTCTCGACCGGCAGCCCGTCGAACTCGTTTTCCATCAGCAACTCCGCCGCCTGGTCGATCGTGGCATCGGGGTATATGGTGATTGGATCCTCCGTCATCACCAGGTGGATGGGGATCATATCTATGGGCCTTCTGCGCCATTCGGGGGCGGCCTGATCCAGCCGGTTGGATATGTCGTACTTGGTGACGACGCCTGCGAGCTTCCCATCAACCATCACCGGCAACCGGCTTATATCATGTTTCAGCATCAGGTTCCTTGCTCGCTGGATTGGCTCGTTCTTCTCTATCACATAGACTGGAGCTGTCATGTAGTCCTTGACCTTCATGATATGATACCTCGCCTCTCTTGGACTGCTCTGATGAAATCCCGTTCGGTCAGTATTCCCACAAGGGAGCCTCCCTCCATGACAGGAAGGGCCCCTATCCCCTTCTCGCTCATCGTTTGGGCGGCTTCTCCAAGGTCCGCCTTGCCCTCTATGGTCACTAGATCCCCAACAATGAGAGACTTCACCGGTTGCTCCATAACCTCTTGTACGTGCCCCGTGACCACCTGCTTGAAGGCCTCCCCGCTTGCCAGGTACCTCATTATGTCGAATGCCGTAGCAATCCCTATCAGCAGGCGGTCTTGGAATACGGGCAGGCGGCGAAAGCCCTGTTGGATGATCGTCTGCGTGACCTTCTCTATGCTCGTCTGGGACGAGACGGTGACCACGCGAGGGCTCATGAACTCCTTGACGGTTATGCCCGTCTTGATCCCGGCTATGAGATGGACGAAATCCTCCTCCGTCACTATGGCCTTGATGCGGGTCTCCTCATCCACGATCGGCAGACCGCCGACGTTCCTCTCATACATGATCTTCAGAGCGTCGTCGACCGAGGTCTTCTCGCTCGCGTAGGCCAGGTGGGTGCTCATGATCTCCCTAACGTCGGCATTGATCCCTACGAAGATGTTTCCCTCGTACTTCTCCTTGAGAAGGTTGTGCCTGATGCCCCCGCCAAGGAAGTCCACAACGTCCACGCTGGAGAGGAAACCTATCAGCCGATTGGTCCCGGCATCGGTTATGGGCAGCCGGTTGAAGCCATAGTAGGTCATCGTCTTGATGGCGCCCATTATGGTTGTGGTGGGCGGCACCGTGACCACATTTGGATTGGCCACGGTCAGGATATCTCCGGTCCTCTTCGCTGCACGGGATTGGAATTCCACGGGACCCCGGTCCATGGATCCCGGCTGTATGGGCATCCTGGCCTCCCTTCTGTCTGCGCCTTTCTTCATCTTAAGTTCCCTCGCCAAGGTAGCTCCTGATCAGATCGTATCTATCCACGATTCCCACAAGCTTGTCATCTTCCAGGACGGTCACCCGTCCCACCCGTTGTTTCAACATGATCTTGATGACATCCGCCATGTCGTCATTTGGGCCGACGTGGAATAGGGGTGTGCTCATCAGCTTCTCAGCCTTCATATGCATGGCGTCGCTTGGCCGCGACGCTCCTTCTTTGCTGATCCTGGGCCCGCCCAGTATGTCGAAGCGGGTGATCATCCCAAGCGGCCGTTCCTTCTGGTCCAGCACGGGCAGGCCAGTCAGGTCCGATTCCATCATCGTCTCCCACACCTTGGAGACATGGTCGTCGGTCCGGCAGGTGACGACGGAGGTGCTCATGATCGCGCTTACAGCCCTCCGAGGAAGGCTATCGAGGTCGATGCTGCCGAAGATGTCAATGATGCTGACAACTCCCCTCAGCTTGGGGGTCTCCCGGGATAGGACAACGGGAAGGATCTCCGCCCTCTCATTCATCATCCTCGCCGCCTCCATGGTCTCCATATCGCCGGTTATCAGTGGGACTTGGACCGTGAACCCTGCCACGGTGACGTTCGACCTGCTGGATGTAATCCTCAGGATATCTCGATTGGTTAGTATCCCCAATACGAGGCCCTGGGCGTCCAGTACAGGCAGGCCGCGCACATGGTTGTCCCGAACCATCTGTCGCGCCTTGGTCAGAAAATCGTTCTCCTCCACATAAAGTGGATCTCTGGACATGATATCTTCTACCAACATGGCCACTCCCGTCCGGCAACGGATATATGCCGATACAGTCACTTGCCGCTATCCTTACAGCTCCAGCATAGCAGCTCGCCATCCACTGCAGTCAGGGAGTCGGATATCTGACCGCAGCGCTCGCAGATTCCTCTAACCATCTCCACAGGTTCGGCGAAGTGGACGCTCTCCCGGTGCATCTCGATTAGATCTGCCAAAATATCGCTGAGCCCAACTGAGGAGCCGGAGACGAGGTCGGTATCAGTGATGATGCCCACGAGCCCCCCCTCATTGGAGACCACGGGCAGCCTCTTCACGCCCGCTTTAAGCATCTGGAATGCGGCATCCCTGAGGCTGGCATCGGGAGCGATCACGATCAATGGGGAACTCATTATCTTCTCCACGACGACTTCCCTTGGGTCTGCAGCCTCCGCTACCACCTTCTTGACGATATCCCTCTCGGTCAAGATGCCTACAGGTCCCCCTCCCCGCATAACGATGAGGCTTCCCACGTTCACGGAGATCATCTTCTTGGCCGCGGTGAAGATGTCTAAGTCTGCATCGGTCGTGATCACCGGGCGGCTCATGATCTCCCGAACTGGTATCGCTGTCTCCATCGCCTATCTCCTCCATCATTTGCTATAGTATCCGGCTATAGTGATGAGCTATAGTGGCTATAGCCTCGGACCCAGTACTCCATAGGGTCAACCCCTATAAATGGATTGCTGCGGGATACCGATATTTTATATGGACATCAATATCTCTCAAAGCCATGGATCAGCCTCTCCGTATATGCTTGAGCATATGATCGAGTTCCATGAGTATCAGGTCGAGGCCGAGGCGGGCAGCCGATGGGGATCCTGGCAGGCAAAAGACCGGGATCTGCCCGACAACACCAGCTGAAGCCCGCGTGAGAATAGCCCTCGTCCCCACCTCCTCGTAAGCCCTCTGGCGAAATATCTCCCCGAATCCTGGAATTGCCTTCCTGTAGAGGGGCTCTGCTGCTTCGATCGTGACATCCTCCGGGCCGAGACCGGTCCCACCGCAGATGATCAGGGCATCGGCGGAGCATTCGAGGATTGCCTCTCGCAGGGGCACCATCTCGTCGGGAAGGAGCATATATGTGGTGATGTGGCCTGCCCTCTCGAGCCCATCGATGATCGCCTCTCCCGAGATGTCATCGGCTTCTTTCGGGGAAAAGACCGATCCGTGCAAGCGAAAGCGAGATGTGCTGACGGTTATGGCCTGGATCTGCATATTCAATCGCCTCGCTTTCGGGGGGATAAGGATTGCCCTTGGTCGGAGGAATCCTTATCTTGAAGGAGGATTCTTTCCGCCGTCATGTCTATTCTGGCCGTGGATATAGGTGCGGGCACCCAGGACATACTGCTCTTCAACGAGTCGATGCCGCTCGAAGGCTCGTTCAAGATGGTACTTCCAAGTACCACGGTGATGCTTGCGGAGCGGATCGATCGTGCCCGCGTCGATGGCCTTCCGGTCCTTCTCGAAGGGCCGACCATGGGCGGGGGAGCCATAACGAGGGCTGTGCTCCGCCATATTGAGGCCGGCCTGGACGTTTATGCTACGGAAACTGCCGCCCTGAGCCTAAATGACGATCTAACGCGCGTGGAGGGGATGGGCGTCCTCATTGGCGACGACGCGCCCGCTGGAGCGGTCGTTCTGGAGACGGGCGATCTCAGGCTGGATCTCATCTCCCAGTCGTTTGGCCTCTTTGGGATTGAGATGCCCGAGGTTGTGGCTGTCGCCGTACAGGACCACGGTTACTCTCCTGGTCGATCCAACCGCCAGGCCCGCTTCGAGCAGATGGCGGAGATGATGATAAAGGGCGGTCTCCTCGAGGATTTCGCCTATCGGGAGCCTCCGGCCTTCTTCAGCCGCATGGCGGCCGTATCCACCTGCCTTAAAGAGAAGGACATCCCCTCCTTTGTTATGGACACGGGCCCTGCCGCGATCCTGGGGGCGACGCTCGACCCCCGCTATCGTGAGCCTGCCCTGGTGGTGAACATAGGTAACGGTCATACGATTGCCGGGGTCGTCAAAGACGGTCGTATGGTCTCCCTATTCGAGCATCATACTTCTCTTCTCGATCGGATGCGCATCGGCGTGCTCGCAAAGGCACTCTGCGAGGGGACGCTCTCGAACGAGGCGGTCTTTGTCAATGGGGGACACGGTGCCCATGTGGAGGAGGCGGTTGGAATCGATCGTCTCCGGTCCGTCCTCGTCACTGGCCCGCGGAGGCACAAGCTCTTGGGCGGTCTCTCTGATCTCGGCGATCCTATATCTGCGGCCCCAGGCGGGGATATGATGATCGCCGGGTCTCTTGGCTTGGTGGAGGCCTGGAGGAGGAGGGGGGGCGAGGAATGGAGATAGGCAGGGGTGCGGAGGCGGTCGTCACACTGGAGGATGGCCGGGTTCGCAAGTCTCGCATGGCCAAGGGCTATAGGGTTCCCGAGCTCGACCGGCAGATACGGCAGGAGAGGACGTTAAGGGAGTCGCGCATAACCTCCGAAGCCCGCCGATTCGGCGTTCCCACTCCCATTATTTGCGATATCTCATGCTATGATCTTTTCATGGAGCATATAGCGGGCTCGAAGCTGAAGGATGTGATAACAATGGAGCTCGCAGAGCAGGCCGGGGAGGTTGTGGGCAGGCTTCACAGCGGTGGAATCGTCCATGGCGATCTCACCACATCCAATATGATAGTGCGGGAGGGCCGGATATGCCTGATCGACTTTGGACTTGCCTATCACGATCCAAGCATCGAGGCCCAGGGGGTCGACGTCCACGTTCTATTCCAGACGCTTGCATCCACACACGATCGGTCCGATGAGCTGAGGTTGGCCTTCGTCGCAGGATACCGTCGCACCCATGGCCGGTGGGAGGCTGTGCTCGAACGGGTCGAGCAGATCAAGGCTCGGGGCAGATACCTATAGGTGGATCCGGATTTCTATAGGGGGCACCGGATTTATCGCCAAAAAATGGACTATCATATCAGAGCCTTTATCTAGTATATGGGAGATACTCGAAAATAAATCCCAAGGTGGTGACTTGCCATGGCAGAGGATGATGTGGTATTCGTCGGCAACAAACCAGTGATGAACTATGTGCTAGCTGTGGTCACCCAGTTCAATGGTGGCGCAAAGGATGTGAAGATAATGGCCAGAGGACGAGCGATCTCCAGGGCAGTTGACGTCGCCGAGGTATCCAGATGCAGGTTCCTGGCAGATGTCTCCGTCAAGGACATACAGATATCCACCGAGACGCTGAATACAGACCGTGGGGAGACCAACGTCTCCGCGATAGAAATAACCCTTGGGAAATGAGGCTACTGGATCGATCCGGGAGGGCACGGCCCGCGCGGATAGGGGTCGTATCCTCGGGCAGAGGGGAGAATCTTCGCTATATTCTGAAGGCGGAGCGTTCCGGATATCTGCCAGCCGAGGTTAGGATTGTCCTCACAGACCAGAAGGATGCAGGCGCGCTCGATATCGCCAGGGAGTTTAAAGTAGAGGCGTTCTTCATCGATCCGACGGGGATGGATAAGGAGAGTTACGACCGCTCTTTGGTGGACCACCTTGAGGGGGCGGGTGTGGATCTCGTTGTCCTCACAGGATACATGAGGATCCTCTCCAGCGCTTTTGTAAAGCTGTTTTCGGGAAGGATTCTCAACATCCATCCGGCTCTCCTTCCGTCCTTTCGGGGGCTAAACGCCTTCCAGCAGGCGCTCGACTACGGTGTCCGGTGGACCGGGACGACCGTTCATATCGTGGACGAGGAGGTGGACCACGGGCCCATAATATATCAGGTGCCGGTGAAGGTGTTGGATGGCGACACCTTGGAGAGCCTGAAGGCTCGCATCCAGAAGGCGGAGTATCGGGCCTACCCTAAGGCGATCAAGTTCTTCATCGAGAGCGATCTTCGCCAGGATGGAAGGAGGCTAATCTTTGGGCGACCGGGCCCGGTCGAGCGGGGGATTTGAGATGGATACTTTATGGGCGCCGTGGAGGATTGATTACATCCTCAGCGAGAAGAAAGGCGGGTGTATATTCTGCGAGAAGCCTCGGGAGGCGGAGGATCGTCATAACCTCATACTCCTGCGAGGAGAGTTCCACTTCATCATCATGAACGCCTATCCTTATAATAATGGCCATATGATGGTCGTCCCATATCGGCACACTCCAACGCTCGCCGGTTGGAGCGTTCAAGAGTGGGGGGAGATGATGGAGCTCGCCGATCTCGCGGTCGAGGTCTTGCGGCGGACGATTGCGCCGGACGGGTTCAACATCGGGATCAACATGGGTCAAGTGGCAGGAGCCGGGATCGCAGAGCATATTCACCTGCATATCGTGCCCCGCTGGAATGGGGATACCAACTTCATGCCGGTGCTCTCATCGACGAGGGTGATCCCAGAGCATATAACGGCCACATACGATAAGCTGAGGGCAAGCTTCGAAGAGATGGGGCGCTGATAGAAGAGGTATTGACGATGAAGAACGCCGTTCTCTTTCTCATGCTCTCGCTTACAATCGCCTCGACGATGGCAGACGAGGGACTCTTGCGCATAAGCGAGATCAACTTCGATGCACCTGGCTATGACAACCAGAACATCAACGGCGAATGGGTGAAGATAACTAACGGTGGCTATGGGGAGGTGGAGATGACGGCTTGGACGCTCTCCGACGAAGGGGAGGTCCACGTCTACACCTTCCCCTTCTTCGTCCTTGCAAGGGGAAACTCGGTCAAGGTCTACTCGGGCAGGGGAACCGATCTCGGCGACCGGCTCTACATGGGCTATACCCATCCCGTCTGGAACAACGATGGCGACTCTGCCACGCTACGCGATGAAGGCGGGAACCTGATCAGCCAGATGGGCAATCTGGATTGATGGGACTGGAAGGGCATAGGTCAGCTTTTTTTATTCGGCTGATTGTATGTTTAGGTGAGGGTGGGAGCGGTCCAGTGCCGCTTGGATCCGCCTTTGTTCTAACTAATTTTGTACCATTTCAAATTTGGTGTTACGTATCAGAGAAAAATTCATATAGGATATGCCTCTATGTAAATAATCGGTGATGTAACATGTCGGAAGATAGACCGCGTCGCAAGTTGGTAGTTTCGAACGCAGCCATCCCCTTCGTCGCAAGGGGAGGGCGCATCTTTGGCCGGCAGCTGATGGATGCCGATCTCGATATTCGGGATGGGGAACGGGTGCTGGTCACGGATAGGATGGACCATACATTGGCCGTTGCACGGGCAGTCCTCTGAAGGCTGCCCGGAATCTTTTTTTTTTTTGACTTGATCTAGGGTATGTCCTTTGGCAGCCATGGCCGCAAGGCCGTGGCCCCATTGAAGCACTATATCGGGATCGAACTTGTGGAGGAGTATGTCGAGTCTCCATGGCCGCAAGGCCGTGGCCCCATTGAAGCAAAACATTGCCCTCTCTTAGCCAAATAGAATTATTTGCGTCTCCATGGCCGCAAGGCCGTGGCCCCATTGAAGCGGTTACGTTGGTGGCTGCTCCCGCCGTCTTTGCAAGTCTCCATGGCCGAAAGGCCGTGGCCCCATTGAAGCCTGGCGCTGGATTTGAGCGGCACCTTGGATATCAATATGTCCTCAGGCCGGACCGATGCGAAGACCTTAACCCCGGCCGTCCCGCAATCGTTCCCGCCTTCGTCTCCGTCGCCTGCCGCTGCTGAGACGATCCTCAAGCCATCGACCTCGATCTCCATCAGACCTTGGTTCCTTGAGGCGGCGCCCTTGAAGACGTTCTCGACTCCGACGAAGTTTGCGATCATCTCGCATTTGGGCCTTCTGAAGACCTCCTCCGGGGTTCCAACCTGGACGATCTCGCCCTCGTTCATCACCGCCACCCTGTCGGCTAGGGAGAACACCTCCTCGAAGTTGTGGGTGACGTGTATTATCGTCGTCCCGTATACCTTGTGTATCCTCTTTAGCTCTCGCCTGAGCCTCTCTCGCGTCAGGCCGTCGAGGGCGCTCAGGGGCTCGTCGAGGAGCATCACCGCAGGCTCCATGACGATCGCCCTTGCTATCGCTACCCTCTGCTGCTCCCCTCCGCTCAACGTCACCGGCCGCCTACTGTGGAGGTGCGAGATTCCCAGGAGCTCAGAGGCCTCCTCTACCTTCTTTTCGATCTTGCCAGGTGATGTCTTCCTCGACCTAAGGCCGAAGGCTATGTTCTCCTTGACTGAGAGGTGGGGAAAGAGCATGTAGTCCTGGTAGACCATGCAGACGTTTCGCATCCTCGACACCTCCCCCGTGATCTCCCGCCCATTGAGGAAGATCCTCCCTTCGTCGGGAGCGTAAATCCCGGCAATGGTCTCCATGAGGATCGTCTTTCCGGAGCCAGTAGGGCCGATTATGACGAGATACTCGCCATCTCCAACCTCTAGGGAGATATCCCTCAAGGCGAATTCGCCCAGATCTACGGAGATATTCTCTATCTTCAGCATCTTGCGCGATCTCCTGCGGCATCGCACAATCCCTTAAAGCCTCTTGCAGTCTCCCAAACCATCGTACAATCTCCTGGATTTCCTTGCCGCCCCCCCCCCTGGAATCCCTTGCGATCCCCCTAAAGGCGAAGTCCTCCAACGCGCCGCTCGAAGACGTAAAGGGAGAATATCGAGATCATTATCAGGATTGTCGCAACCGCTATGGCCTCGTCGAGCTTTCCGCAGGACATGTTCAGGAAGAGGGATGTGGGTAGCGTCTCGGTCTTCATCCTCGTTGCTCCCGCGAGCATCAGGACCGCCCCGAACTCGCCGATCCCCTTCGACCAGGTGATCACGGACCCTGCGATAAGGCCGTTTGTGGCCATGGGGAGCGTCACCCTCCAGAGGGCCTGGGCATCGGAGCACCCCAGGGTCTTCGCGACGTGCTCGTACCTGGGGCTGATCCCCTCGAAGGTCGACCTCATAACCCTCACCATGAATGGCATGTTCACGAAAAACTGGGCGACCACGATCCCTAGCGGCGTGAATACGAAGACGAGCCCAGCTTCTGCGAGATCCCTTCCAGGAATGCTCACGCCGAAGAAGAGGAGAAGGCCGACTCCTGCTACAAGCGGCGGAAGGGCAAGGGGCATGTCTAGAAGGGTGTTTGCCACGGTCTTTCCAAAAAAATCGTAACGAGCAAGGGCGTAGGCAGCCGGGACTGCGACTGCGAGGCAGAGGATTGTCGAGGCCAACGAGGTCTTGAGGCTGAGAGCGATTGCGAACTGGATCTCCTCGGATCGAAGCGCTGCTAGAAGGGCCTCTGGAGGCGAGTGGCTAACCACCAGGAAGAGGACTGTAGATATGAAGGTTGCAAGGACGAGGCTCGCCCCGATGGTTGCAGCCTTCAGCCATAGCCGCTCAAGGGCGATCAGCCTCTTATGCCCCCTTCATCGAGCCTTCTCGGCGTTATCCCGATTGAGCCTTCGACTCCCTTTCCATCCACCCATCCGCTCCTCGAATCCTCTCTCCGGTCGAACTCCCTGACGTAGGGCTTGACGTCTAAAAGGAGAGTCCCGTCAAGGACGTCGAGCCCCCGAACCTTGAGGACGCTTCCCCTCACCTCCTGCAGCTCGACTATCGACAGACCAATGGGCGTCGGCCTGTTGAAGTGGCGCGTAGCGAAGATGCCGTGCTCCACGTCGTCGAGGAAGGGCTTTCTAATGAGGTCGAAGCCCGTTGCCCGATGAAAGTGGTAAAGGAGGATCAAGTGGGAGAAGGACTCGATGTCCTTCAGCCCTGGAGCATACTCGGGAAAGATCTCAACCTCCCCCTCAGAGGGGCTGAAGGCCGACTGTATCGGCGTGTCCTCCTTGTCTATGTATTCCGAGCGAATGATTCCAATCGGCTTGTAGATGATCTCTGCCAGCTTGGGCCCCTTCATCTCCTCCATTACTAGACCGCCTCCGCGCTTTCTCCTTGGCTTTCGAGATAGCTTTCTTCTTCAGGATCCAGACAGGTGGCAAATCCGTAGTCGGCAAAGACCGCCTTGCCCTCATCTGAAGCGACGAAGTTCATGAACTCAAGGGCGATCTCCTTCTTTTCGGAGAACGCGAGAGTTCCTATGGGGACGATATCGATCTCGTTTATCTCTTGCGATATCTCGACCTTCTCCATCGTATCGGGGTTGTAGAGATCCTCCCAGTCGATTGCAGCATCGGCCTGCCCCATCGAGATGTAGACCAAGAGCTCGTTGGCAGTTCCCGAGAAGGCGATGACGTTTCTCTCTACCTCCTCCCAGATCCCCAAGCTCTCCAGCATGTTCTTCGAGTTCTTTCCGATCGCCGGACCCTCAGGGTCGCCGAGGACTACGCTTACGTCGGGCTTCGCGAGATCCTCGATTGATTCGATCCCGGCTGGATTTCCCTTTGGGGTGATGATGCAGGGGACGTGGTAGACGACATCTGTTGCCTCGTCGACGAAGCCCTTCACGATCGCCGATTCGATGTAAGACCTCGCCCCGGGCATGTAGAGATCGCCGGTCTGGTACAGCTCGATCTGGGAGAGGAGCTGGGCCGACCCGCCAAAGGTGTACTGGATCTCTACCTCCTCCCTCTCCTCGAATATGTCGGAGATCGCCTCCATCGGCTCCCTCAATCCTGCGCCGCAATAAACGAGAAGCGAATCCTCAGCAGCGGAGACGGAGACCATGAGGCTCGCCGCCAAGATCGATCCGATCACGATTGATATGGCTCTGCGATTCATTGGGCGGCATTAGTGCAAACATAATCATAAACATATCGGCTTGAAGGTAAACGTAGATGTTTAATATGCCTTCCGGATGGGGTAAAGATCGGAACGCAAACCAAAGCACGACATATAATTTATATAATTATTGCAAATCGCTGGGTCATGCCAAGAAAAAGCCCGCATCACGCGGCAGGTCGTCGTCAACTATAGGAAGTGCAGCCATATATGTTGATACAAATCAATGGTCGAGGAGAGCTATTGGAAAGGGCTTTCCCATATCCATAAGCCTGTGGCCTAATTGATGAGATCCATAAATTGCAGCTATTACTATTATTATTACTATAAATATCTTTATATAGTACAAGTTGCAACTCCATATTGGAGGGGGTAATAGCGTGACCGGGTTTGCGGGCGAGGTCCTCCGCCTCGTCCCCCGTCTCGGTCAGCGTCATGTCGATTGATCTCGCTTCTGCCTTGCATTCCAAGAAAGGATTGATATAGTTATCAGGATAACGCGCTCATATGGTAAACAGACTCCTCGCGATAATATTCGCCCTCGTCGCAACGGGCGCGGCGGTTGGGTTCGTTAGCGATGATATGAAGGCGGGACTGACCGAAGGGCTGCGCATAGGCATTCAGATCGGACACATGAAAGGGCAGGCGGAGCTTGGAACAAATGTCTCGGCGTACAATACCAATGTGGCGCAGTTCAACGAATGGCTGGCCCAGACATTTTCCGGCGATCCGGCCACGATCGACCAGTTCTCCTTGACCCCGATCGACCAGACTAGCCAGGCAACGACTGGCTCTCAGCAGTCGATGCACACAATCGACGGAGGACCCAAGGCTACACAAGAGCAGGTCAGTGAGATGGGGACGGGAATTGCGGGCGGAAGCGAGCCCATGATCAATGGCGTGCCCAAATCAGTTTACTGCACCAACTGCCCAGAGTGCACCGCATGTCAGTAGACGGCAGCGGTGAGCCAATCAACCAGCATATCCACCTATTGCACTAACTGCCCAGAGTGCCCTGGGTACTGGAAGGGGGCCATCGGTCTGATCGGCTCCCTCGCCCCGGGGGCGGTCTCATGGGGCCCTTCCCGGCCCCCCCTATCGTGGGGGGATCTTCGCGGCCAAATCAGCATCCGATCAACATGAGGACATATGGAACCCCCTCTTCTGGCCCTCTTGATGCTATAACCATACGCACCGAGATCAAACCCGGCGACCTTGGCTGCATCACCTACTTGCATGGAATGCTGTATTCGTTGGAGTATGGATTCGACTCGACCTTCGAGCCATATGTGGCAGCCCCCCTATGCGAGTTCGCGCTCTCCCAGAATCGCGAGGGACAGAGGATATGGATTGCCGAGATGGGCGGAAGGATCGTTGGATGCGTGGCGATAGTCAGGCACTCGTCTGAAGTGGCCCAGCTTCGCTGGCTGCTTGTCTCCCCGCGCGCACGCGACCTCGGGCTTGGAGGGATGCTCGTCTCACGATCATTGGACTTCTGCCGGGAGAGGGGCTATCGCTCCGTATTCCTCTGGACTGTGAGCTTCCTCTTGACGGCAAAGGCGATATATCGATCCTTAGGCTTTCATAAGACTGAGGAGAAGACGCACTTCTTATGGGGGAGGATGCTCACAGAGGAGCGCTACGAGCTCGAGCTCTGATCTCCGCTCTTCAAAAGGCATTTTTCGCTATCCTTCTTCTCCTCGATCTCGGGCCTGCGCCTTCGTGGAAGGCGGCTTTCGGCACGCCAGGGCGCTTGTCGATACGGCAAGGCCTGCCTTTGTGAGGAGGAATGCAAAGAAGGCATATGCAAAGGGAAGCCAAGCGGGCATTCCCATGAAGTCCTGCACGATGTATGACCAGGCCCCCCTCGCCACAGGCAGGGCCTCGCATGCTGGGCCCAGCACCCCCCCTGCTGCCATCAGGACGATCGTCTCCATCCCGGGCCCTCTGGCTAGCGCGACTGCGAGTATGCAGAGCGAGGCTGCGAGTGCGAGCGTTGCGTTCCTGCCTAGAGCGATGAAGAGGACCACCTCCCCAGCGAGGCCTGCGAGGGCGAGCGGCAGATCCCCAGCCCTTCCCCCTGGCACCCGGCCGAGCGTCCCTCTGAGGATTAGAATCATCGCGGGGAGAAAGCATGCCCAGATCGAGAAGAGCCAGGGCGGGATCAGGAATAGCCCTCCAGTCTCCGAGTACTTCCATAGACCCCCTCCAACGCATGCGATCTCCGTCAGGGGCCCAAGCAGCGCACCTGCTCCTGCAAGCATAATTCCCTCTCTCGGTCCCAGTCGAAGGACAAGGGGGAGGATGATTGGAACCAGTAACGCTCCCAGGAGATAAGGCTCCTTCCACTTCCAAGCTATGAGCACCGTGGCCAAGGCTGCGAGGAGGAGGACGAGGGCTATATCGAGCGACCTGGAGATGGGGGTCATCGCCATCCAGGCCTGATGCCATCGGTAAAAAGGATATCCGCTATCGGGGGAAGGCAGATTTGGCCCTCCGCGTCCTCCTGAGGCGAAGCGTCCTGCGCCCCCCACCTTCAGTAGCAGTGGGCTACGAGCACGTGCACCTTGGAGCTTCGGCAGACCTTCTCAGCAACCGATCCCATCATCAGCCGCTCGATCCCGGTCATGCCGATGCGCCCCATCACAAGCACGTCCACAGGAGGCCTTGCCAGCTTCAGGATCTCTTCTACCGGATGGCCCTCAACGATCTTGGTCTGGCAGGGGACGGAGGCGGCGCTTGCAACCTTCTCGACGTGTTCGGTTGCAACCATCCCCTCCACCATGACCATCTCATTGAGCTTTTCCAAGACCTCGGTCATCTTGGCCTCGGAAAGGCCCCCAATTGGGGCCACGTACTTGGCCGTATCTGCCACGTAAAGCGCGGTTACGCTTCCCTTGGAGAGGACAGCGAGTTCAATCCCTACCTTCGCCGCCATCTCGCTATGCTTCGATCCATCGGTTGCGATCAGTATCTTCTTGAACATATCAGTCTCCATTAATTGTTATGGTAATTGGATATAAACAATCCTTTGGAACCTCAAGCCGCTCCCCCGCGATCATCTCGCGGTGCGATGCGGGAATGATCGCCCTAATGCCCCGGCGAAGAGCCGGATCCGCTCGCATGCTCGGGCAGCGCCTGAGCCACGAGGTCGATTAGATCGATCGCCATTCCCCCGGCATCGTTGAGGTTCTTCATGCAGAGTGGACAGGTTGTGACTATCGTCTCGACATTGGAAGGAAGATCCTCCAATCGGCGCCGCGCCATCCGCAGCGAGAGATCGGGATATCCTGACCTGACCCCTCCGCCGCCGCCACAGCATCGTGCCTCTTCCCTGCTCCACTTCATCTCCTCGAGGTTGCAAATGGCCTCGATCACCCGTCGGGGCGGATCGAATATGCGGTTATGCCTTCCCATGTGGCAGGGATCGTGATATGTTACGGTGATATCGAGGGATTTGAGCTTCAGATCGGAGATATGCTCTTCCAGAAACTCCGATAGGCTGAGCACCTCGAACTCGGGTGGGTAGTCATTCTTCAGCGTGGTGTAGCAGCCGGCGCATCCGGTGATCACCGTCTCCGCTCCCGTTGCCCGGATCTGCTCCAGGTTGTGATCGATCGTCTCCGCTGCGATTCCTGTGCGCAGCAGGGGCGAGCCGCAGCACCTCTCGTTCTTTAGAACCGTAACCCCAAGGGGCTTGATTATGGAAAGCGTCCTTGCCGTAACTTGTGGATAGCGGTAGGAGTTTAGGCATCCTGCGAAGTAGACCGCTTTCGCCCGATCTGGGATCTCCTTCTCGGTCATCCAGGCGAGCCGATCCTGGGCCTCTCCCAGGCTGTTTCCCGTCGCCTGGATCCGCGTCTTCAGCTTGAGCTGTGCCTCGCTCAAGAGCCCACGGCCCGAAATCGCCCTTCGGGCGCCCTCGATCAGCTGGGGAGAGTTGATTTCCGCTGGGCATATTTCCTTGCAAATCCCGCATGTGGTGCAGCTCCTCAGGCTCGCAAGGGCTGCCTCGTCCGGCAAACCTCCATCCAACAGGTGCCCGGCGATCATTAATCTGCCCCTTGCGGAGGTGGACTCCCATCCAAGCTCTCGAAATACGGGGCATACCGAGCGGCAGGTTCCGCACCTGACGCATTTGAGGATCTCTCTGATATCCGGTTTCCCCGTCATCAAAGCCCCAGCTTTCCAGGATTGAGGATCCCCTGGGGATCGATCGCCCTCTTTATGGAGCGCATCAGGTCGAGCCCCTCCCCCCATTGTCTTTCCATGTAGCGGGCTCGAGCAAGGCCTATCCCGTGTTCGGCGGAGACCGTGCCTCCCAGATCCAGGGCCGCAAGGTGTATCCTGTCTGCCGCCCTCTCGAGCGCCCCCCATCTGTCCTCGTCTGTGATGTCGATGAAGAGGGCTGCGTGCAGGTTTCCATCGCCGATGTGGCCGTACTTCATGGCGGGAATGCCAGCCTCCTCTGCGATCCTCTCTACCCGCGCGATCAGCGTCGGGATCTGGCTTATAGGGACGCCGACGTCCTCGCCCAGGTAGACGCGCGAGAGGTTTGGGTCGAGCCTTGAGACCGCTGCCCCAACGAGCCTCCTCGCAGCCCAGATCTCCTCCATCTCCTCCTTGCCCGTGGCGATGCGGACGGAGATTGCGGCGCTGCAGGCCCTCTCGATCTGCTCAGCCTCTTCAGCTGTGGACTGCTCGGAACCATCCACCTCGAAGAGGATGAGGTCCCCGTCCATGGGAAGCGCGAGGTTTGGATTGCACTTGGATAAAACCATCAAGGTTGTGCGGTCGAGGATCTCGCAGGCCGATGGAACGATGCCAGCCGAGAATGCCTCTATCACCGCCCTTGCGCCTGCTTCGGCCGTGGGAAAGGAGGCTGCGATAAGGCGCCTTGCCCGCGGCAGGGGTGTGATCCTGAGGCGGGCGGCCGTGATTATGCCTAGCGTTCCCTCTGAACCCACCATCAGCCTCGTCAGGTCGTAGCCGGCAGAGCTCTTGAGCATGCGAGAACCCGTATGGATCACCCTGCCGTCGGCCATCACCACCTCCAAGTCGAGGACATGATCGCGCGTTGTGCCATACTTCACGCATCGCATGCCGCTTGCGTTGTTTGCGATCATCCCGCCGATAGTGCACATGGCAGAGCTTCCAGGGTCGGGCGGAAAGAAGAATCCGTGCTCCTTCAAGGCCCAGTTGAGCCTCTCCGGGATCACGCCCGGCTCGATTTGGACCTGGAGGTCATCGAGGTCGAGCTCGAGCATGCGGTCCATCCCCGAGAGGTCGAGAAGGATGCCGCCTTTGATGGGAACCGCCCCTCCGGCAAGGCCTGTTCCCGCCCCCCTGGGAGTTACGGGCACCCCCAATCGTCCCGCAAGGCGGACGATCTCCGATACCTCGATAGCATTGAGCGGGCGGACCACGTAGTCTGGCAGCCCTCTCACTTGGGAAGCGTCGCGGGAGTAACAGAGCCTCTCAGAGGACGAGTCAGTTGCCCTATCCCCGACCAATCGTCTCAGATCGTCTATGAGGTTCATCATCGGCCAGGGGAAGCTCCGCCCTTGCGAGGCAAAAAAGGTTCCTGATAATCGCGTCGGCGGGATGCGCTGATCTTGGACCACATCAGAGCTGCTTATTCAGCTCGATGAAGCGGGTCATGGCCTCCTTTGACTCCTGGAGGCGTCCGAGAATGCGTAGCACAAGGGCCTTGTTGAATAGGGCGGTGGCATTCAAGGGGTAGGCATCCAAGGCCTTGTCATAGCTTGCCAGGGCCTCCTTGTACCTTCCCAAGTGGTAGAGGGCAAATCCCCTATCGCTCCAGCATCGTGTGTCGCAGGAGTCGAGCTCCAATGCCCGGTCCAGGCAGGAAAGCGCCTCTCCATATCTCCCCAGTTCGAGGAGGGCCATTCCTCTATTATACCAGAGCGGCGGATACTCCGGATCCCCTGCCTGGTCGAAGCAGTGCAAGGCCTTCTGGGCCTGACCCATCCTGCGCAGCGCAAGGCCGAGGCCAATCCAGGCCTTGGAGAAGTCGGGGTCGATCACAACGGCCCGATGATAGCACGAAGCAGCCTCTTGATAACGTTCGAGATGGCTTAGGGCATCCGCCCTGTCGTACCATGATTGGGGCCTTTTTGGGCAGAGATCAGTTGCCCTGATGAAGCAATCGAGCGCTCTCTGGTAGTCGTCGTTTGCCTGATGGGCATATCCTTTGTGAGCCCATGCGTTTATATCCTGGGGATCGATTCCAAGTGCACGATCATAAGCCTCGATCGCCTCCTGGAATCTCTCCAGGGAGTGCAGGGCGAGCCCCTGGCATATCCACGCCTCGGCATCCCATGGATTCATCTCGGCATCTTGGCCCATCCAGCCCAGGCCGTAGGTCATGTCGAGCTCCATCGCCTTATCGTAGCAGACGACGGCCTCCTGAAACCGGCCGAGCTCGCAGAGCGAGTCCGCCTTGTTCTCCCAGGATTCGGCATCCATCGGATCGAGCTCGATGGCTCGATCAAAACAGCATAAGGCATCCTCGCTGCAACCTAGGGCGGAGAGGGCAAGGCCCTTCTCATTCCATGCCTTCTCGCAGGAGGAGTCGAGCTCAATCGCCCGGTCAAAGCAGCTCAGGGCCTCTTGATATCGGCATTGTCCGAGGAGAGCATCGCCCTTCTCGCACCATCCAACAGGACACATCCATCGCGGTTTAGCGTTATGCTAACCATTCCACCTCCGCATCGTCGGCTTAAGAGATATATCTCTCATGTTTAAATATAAGGATTTTACCCTCATCTGACGATCTCATCGAACTCTGCCTGGCTTAGATGCGCGGGGCTGTAGCTCTCGCCCCTCTCATTAAGGACCCCGACGAACGATCGGAGATGCTTCTTGGATCCCTCGAGAAGTCCCACGTAGGTCACGCGAATCTCCTCGCTATCCGTCTCGTTCAGTCGGCTCGAAAGGTCGGTTATGCTCATCTCCTCGATCGAGCATGCGATTCTCAAGGCCTCCTCCGGCGAGGCCTGGCCTGTTGCCGAGTAGTTCTCGTAGATCTCCTGGAATGATGAAGCGGTAAACGCGCCTCGCGCCTCCACGACCGGGTCCGCAATGCCGTTTCGGTCTATCAGCACCTTGACCGCGTCCATATGGTTCTGCTCGGAGTTCGCAGTCGCGTTCATGATTGAGAGGTTATGAATGCTTCCGAACTCCCTGTAGAGGTCCCTTGCCATCTTCTCCTCCTCTCGGATGTACGTCACTCCCTCTACCTCTTGGGCGGTGAGGGGGGATGCCTCCCTCACCTCCGAGCCGCCAGAATCCAGCACAATAACAGCCTCTCCATGGGCTACGTTGTGTTTGACGAGGGGATCGTCGGAGGAGGACATGGCCCAGATTATGGGGACCTCTTCACCGGGGGTGAAAGCCTTATCGTAAGTGTCCCCTGTATTCAAGCGCCTCTTGACCTCGATTACTGTGTATCCATCGACCTCTCGTCCCCCGTACGCCGCGATATCGTCGGTCCCGCCGAGCTCCACATCCTCTGGATGGGGGCCGTAGCTATCGACGGAGTACTGATCCTTAACAAAGGCCTCGTCATCGACCACATATCCAAGGATCATATCGGCATCCTTCATCCATTCGCGCGGATCGAAGCCGAGCGAGGTCCATCCAGTGGTCTCTCCCCTCATCGCCAGGTAGATGTACTCATCGTCGTTCTTCCACGATATCTCGAGGTCTCCTCCGGTGAGGCCATAGCCCTGGGCCCCGTGAAGGACCAATGAACGGGCATACTCATGATCTCCAACTACCCCGTCTGCATTCCATTCCTCCGACGCATCGTGCTCGGACGCCTCTGGGGGGCTCTCCGTTTGGATGCAGCCGCATAGGATGGCGGCTGCGATCAAAGCGATCAAGGACAGTGGTCGCATCACAATCACCATTATTATTGATGTATTCCATCGAATATCATGCTTTCGGGACGATACAGGACCCCAAACGGGGCTACTGGAAGGCTAATTCGCCGCAGCATCCCTCCGCCCGGCGACGGATGGAAATGTGCTAATCGTGACAGGTGGATGCATGTTGGTATTGGCCAGCGGTGGATATATCTCCTAGAGGCTCAAACCTTCTGACCAATGGAGGAGATCTATTGAGGGAAAAAGCACCATTGATAGCGGCGCTCGTGGTTGTGTTCGCAGTCATCCTGATCATATTTCCGGGAGGTACTGCTCAAGGAGGGACGCTTGGGGATTCGTGGTTGACCCCATCCGATCCCCAGGCAGGGGAGATACTCTACTTCGACAACTTCTCAAGCAGCAAGAGCGGCTGGCTAAGGTTCGATGCAGGAGACGTTCTCGCAGATTATCGGGATATGGCCTATAGGATCACCGTCGTGCCGGATGGTGCTTGGTGGTGGTGCAGGGCCAACAAAAACTTCACCGACTTCGTGATGGAGATCGAGGCAACGCAGATCTCGGGTCCCGACGACAACGCCTATGGCGTCGTGGCTCGCCTAATCGATTCAAGAACCTTCTACATGTTCCTCATATCTGGGGATGGCTACTACGGCTTTGGCGCTTTGAATAACAACACGTGGGTCAAGCCCTTGGAATGGGAGCAATCATCTGCCATCAATCTCGGCAACGCCACAAACCAGATCAAGCTCATCTGCAAGGGCGACCTCCTTAGCTTCTATGCAAATGGCGTCTTGCTTGGCGAACATAGGGAGGGAACGCTCTCCTACGGCGACGTCGGCCTCTACGTCGGATCCGTCAAAGGGGGAAACGTGACAGTAAGCTTCGACGACCTGCGCGTATGGAAGCTCAAGAGGAGCTGATGAATGGACGAGGCCTGGCTATCGGGAGCCAGGGTCTCTTCACCCCCACTTTTTCGCCTTTGGCAATAGGTGCCTCGATCTTTTGATTGGCAATCGGATCGTTCATGGAGCTTGAATCGCCGATTTGACCGGTCTGATTGATCTTGCTTGTCGGCATTAATGGTGAAGATTTTTAATCATTCATCTCCTCCGATGTGGTATTAATTGCGATCAAAGGCGGCATCGGCCATAACCAGAAGGATTATAAATCAGTAGCCACAGGTGGGCCCGCGGATGCATATAGATGTGCAACGATGTATTAGCAGCTGAGGCCGGCTGGCCGTTTGAGGGATTGCCGGGGGGATCGCGCTGGCCCGCCTGATCTCGGGGAACGAGGCGATAGCGAGGGGTGCCTACGAGGCCGGAGTCACGGTTGCAACGGGTTATCCCGGCACTCCCTCGACGGAGATCCTCGAGAGCCTCTCCCGCCACAAGGACGAGGTCTACTGTGAATGGTCTCCGAACGAAAAGGTCGCCTTCGAGGTGGCGGCCGCAGCCTCGCTGGCCAAGGCCAGGTCCATCGTGACCATGAAGCACGTGGGCCTTAATGTGGCAGCCGACCCTTTGATGACTTTAAGCTATCTAGGCGTTGAAGGGGGCCTCGTCGCCTGCGTTGCAGACGACCCCGGGATGCACTCATCCCAGAATGAGCAAGACACCCGCCATTACGCGCGCCTTGCCAAGGTCCCCCTTTTCGAGCCCTCGGACAGCCAGGAAGCTCGGGATCTCATGCTCCTTGCTATGGAGATATCGGAGGAGTATAGGACGCCGGCCATCCTCCGGTCAACTACCAGGGTCAGCCATTCTCGAAGCCTGGTGGATCTAGGAGAGCGCAAGCCTGCGGGGCGAAGGATTGGCTTTGTGAAGAACCCCCCGCGCTATGTGCCGATCCCAGTCTGGGGTAGGGTTATGCGGCGAGATGTCGAGGAGAGGATGGGCAGGCTCGTCAGGGCGGCCGAGGCCTCCTCTGCCAATTGGATGGAGTGGCGTGATCGATCGCTTGGTATCGTCACGTCCTCGATCGCCTATCAGTATGTGAGGGAGGTCTGGCCCGATGCATCGGTACTGAAGCTGGGCTTCTCCTATCCCTTCCCCGACTCCCTCTTTCTGGAGTTCGCATCCCAAGTCGATTCAGTGCTCGTGGTTGAGGAGCTCGACCCCATACTCGAGGAGCACGTGCGATCGCTCGGGATCGCCTGCCGAGGTGGGGACGTGGTGCCAAAGGTTGGCGAGCTCTCGCCCGATCAGCTTCTTCTCGCCCGCATGAGGATGGAGGGCCGAAAGCCTGCGATGGACGCAGGTCAGATGGCGCTTCCGCCCCGTCCGGCAGTCCTCTGCCCCGGCTGCCCACATCGTGGCATCTTCTACGTGCTGGGTCAGCTGGATGTCGTCGTGACCGGTGATATCGGCTGCTATAGCCTGGGCGCCTTCAAGCCGCTGGACCGCATGGACACGATCCTCTGCATGGGCGCTGGGATCTCCATGGCGCAGGGGCTCGAGAAGGCTGGCGATCCCCGAAAGGTAGTTGGAATCGTCGGAGACTCGACCTTCTTTCATTCAGGGATCACAGGCCTATTGGACATAGCTTACAATCGGGGGGGGTCCACCATATTGGTCCTCGATAACAGGACTACTGCAATGACTGGGCACCAGGAGAACCCCGGGACCGGTCGCACCCTCATGGGCGATGTCTCCGTGCCGATATCGATCGAGGCCATCGGCAGTGCCTGTGGGATCGAGCGGGTGCGAACCGTCGACCCCTACGACCTGGAGGCGGTCTCGGTTGCCGTACGGGAGGAGGTAGAGGCATTCGCCCCATCGTTGATCGTTGCACGGGCGCCCTGTCCTCTAAAGGAGAGGCGGCGGCTGGGCGCGGTAAGGGTGGTGGACGAGGATGCTTGCAAGGGCTGTCGCATCTGCATAAGGCTTGCCTGCCCAGCGATCGAGTGGCTGGGCGAGACTGCAAGGATCAACCCCCTTCTATGCATGGGCTGCGGCCTCTGCCAGGGGATCTGTCCGGCTGGAGCGATCGCACCGCAGGAGGTGGACTCATGAGCTTGGAGGATGTCCAGAGCGTGGTGCTCGTGGGCGTAGGCGGCCAGGGGATCCTCCTTGCAAGCGAGGTCCTGGCCCAGGCTGCAGTCCTCTCGGGACACAGGGTGAAGACGAACGAGGTCCACGGCATGGCTCAGCGGGGGGGGTCTGTGGTGGCCCAGATCAGGTGGGGCCAAAAGGTCTATAGTCCTCTCGTCGCCTCCGGCACTGCCAGGGTTCTGGGATCCCTTGAGCAGATCGAGGCCTTGCGCTATGCACATTACCTCGCTCCAAACGGCCTTGCCGTCGTTAGCGCGCAAGCGATCATGCCCATGACGGTCTCCACCGGCGAGGCGATCTATCCAAAGGACGTCCCAGGCCTCCTGAAGCGATCCTTTTCCCGGCTGATCTACCTGGATGCAGCCCAGGCTGCCCTGGATCTGGGCGAGATCAGGGCAGCCAACATGGTGGTATTGGGGGCGGTCTCCACAGGACTGGATATCGCGATCGAGGACTGGAGGGATGCCATCGTCGCCTCGGTAAAGGAGAGGTTTGTGGAGATCAACTTGAGGGCATTCGAGGCTGGAAGGAGCTTTTCATGAGCGATAATGGGAACTATCATAACCGTGGAATCGAGACCGCGTCGAGGGAGGAGATCGCATCTCTGCAGTCTAGACGGCTGAAGAAAATTGTAAAGCACGTCTACGAATCGAATCCAATCTACAGAAGGCTGTTCGATGGGCACGGCGTAAGGCCTGAGGATATCCAGAGCGTTGAGGACGTCCGCAAGCTTCCCCTGATGAACAAGGAGCTGCTTCGAGAGAGCTATCCATTGGGCCTCTGCTGCGTCGCCCGCGATGAGGTCAGGGAGATGCATATGTCGAGCGGCTCGACCGGCACTCCGGTGATCATGCCCTACACCGATGCCGACCTCGATCAATGGGCGGAGTGCATGGCACGATGCTACCGCATGGCCGGCAGCAAGACGGGCGACGCAGTCCAGATCACGCCCCTCTTCGGCCTCTTCAACGGCGGCTTTGGAATGTATCACGGGGCAAGGGCCGCAGAATTGTTCATCATCCCCGCGGGACCCGGAAATACAGCAAGGCAGATACAACTTGCGAGAGACTTGAAGACCCGCATCTTCACAGGGGTTGTTAGCTATGGCATCAGGCTGATGGAGGTACTCCAGGAGACCGGCCAGGATCTCCCCGACCTGGAAGCGGGGATCTTCGGAGCCGAGGTCTTCTCCGACTCCATGAAGTCGAAGATCTCTCAGGGCCTCGGTGCGGAGGTATTCGATATCTACGGCATGACGGAGACCGGCGGCGTTGGAACGCTTGGAATGGACTGTCCTGCCCACGATGGTCTCCATGTTTGGGAGGACCATTACATCGTCGAGATACTCGATCCCTTGACCCATGAGCCACTTGAGGACGGGGAGGCTGGAGAGCTTGTGGTGACGGCTCTTACGAGGGAGGCCCTCCCTGTGATTCGCTTTCGCACGGCGGATCTTACATGCATCATCTCGCGGGATAGATGCGATTGCGGGCGCACCCATCTGAGGATTGCTCCCATCACCGGCAGGCTCGACGACATGCTGATATTGAAGGGCGTCAACTTCTTCCCAAAACAGATCGAGCAGACGCTGATGAAGATCCCGGGCGCGGGCTCAAACTACCA
This sequence comes from Methanotrichaceae archaeon, assembly GCA_016927425.1. Taxonomy (GTDB): domain Archaea; phylum Halobacteriota; class Methanosarcinia; order Methanotrichales; family Methanotrichaceae; genus JAFGMR01. Next base: position 36,608 of record JAFGMR010000007.1, read on the forward strand.
GATCATCATCGAGGAGTCGGATGGCATAAAAGAGGTCCGCGTCAATGTGGAGGCGGAGGATCATGTCACTAGCTCCGTTGTGGCGAGGGCCTTGAAGGATTCGCTCGGATTTCGTCCAAAGGCGTTCGTCTATCCATTGGGCGATCTGCCACGTCAGGACGGAAAGGCCAAGCGCGTCTTCTACAGGTAGGTGGGCTTTCATCTTAGAAAGTGATACCCGGCAGCTTGCTGCTGGGTGCACCGTCATTGTTTGACTAAATCTCACCTCACTCGTATGCGGTCCTTTCGCAGTCAAACCTATCGAGAGCCGACCGGAGCGCTTCAAGCCTCACGGGCTTGCTGATGTAGTCGTCCATCCCAGCATTGAGGCATCTCTCGCGGTCCCCCTGGAGCGCATGGGCGGTCATGGCGACTATCCAAGGTTGTCTAGCCCCCGACAGCCGTATCAGCCTTGTGGCCTCAAGGCCATCGATCTCCGGCATCTGCACGTCCATCAGCACGAGGTCATAGCTACTTTTCTCCATGGCGAGGAGCGCCTTTCGGCCGTTGGATGCCACTTCCGCTTGAATCCCAAGCTTCTGGAGCATCTTGAGGGCGACCGTCCTGTTGACCGGGTTGTCCTCGACTAGAAGCACCCGCGCATTCCAGGTCGTTCGAGGATTGACAGGCTTATCCTCGTTCGACCTCTCGATATCGACCTCGCCCAAGATCTCCATGAGCACATGGTGCAGCTGGCTGGGTTTCACCGGCCGGTTCAGCCATGCGCTGAACTTCTCTCCGCCGGAGTTGGGACTTCCAAGATGACTTATCACGATCCGGGGGAGATCCGGCTGGCAGAGCTGCAGTCGGCCTGCCTCCTGTAGGCCCTCTTCGTCCATCAGCGCGAAGTCAAACGGCGCCTCCAATAAGTCGTCCTTACCAACCTCGGGGAGGGCAACGGCGACCATCCCCCATCTCAACAGAAGAGAGCATATGACATCCCTCGTTGCGCCTCCCTTCATCGCAATCAGCACACGCCTTCCCTCGAGGGGCTCGACATTTAGGGGCTCGGGCTCCGGTCCTGCCTCGGCCATTATCGTGAAGTGGAATGTGCTTCCCCTGCCTGGCATGCTCTCTACCCGGATCCCTCCGCCCATCATCTCAGCCAGGCGCTTGCTAATGACCAGGCCGAGGCCAGTTCCCCCGTATCGGCGCGTCGTGGAGGAGTCAAGCTGGGAGAAGGGCTGGAAGAGGCGGGATTGCTCGTACTCGGGGATTCCGATTCCCGTGTCGCGTATCGAGAAGTGGATCTGCAAGCCTTCGGACGCGCCCTTCGAGTCCACAGTTACGACGACCTCTCCCCTCTCGGTGAACTTGACTGCGTTGCTCAGGAGGTTTGCCAGTATCTGGCCCAGCCTGTGGGAATCGCCGATCAACGCCAAGGGACAAGACCGGTCGATATGGAATGCCAGGTCGAGCCCCTTCTTCGCCGCTTGGAGGGCAACTTGATCCAGTGAGTCTTCGATCGCCTTCTCCAGGGAGAAGGGCGCCCTCTCAAGCTGCAGCTTATTCTCATCTATCCGTGAGAAGTCCAGGATCTCGTTGATTATGGCGAGAAGAGAGTCCCCGCTGTTGTGAATGGTGTCGACAAACTCCCTCTGCTCTTGTGTGATCTCGGATCCCAAAAGCAGGCTTGCCATGCCGATGATGGCGTTGAGCGGAGTGCGTATCTCGTGGCTCATGTTGGCAAGGAACTCCGATTTTGCCCTGTTGGCCTCTTCAGCTACCTGTTTGGCGGCCCGCAGTTCCTCTTCGCTCCTCTTTCTCTGTGTCACATCCTGCGTCAGCAGGAGGATGCCCTCAACTTCGCCGTCCGAGCCTATCGCCGGGGCGAGGCTCGCATCCCAGTAGGTTGCCTCCAGGTCGCCATCCCTTCTCAGCATCAGTGGAAGATCGTGGAAGGTCAACGTCTCGCCTAAGTCGCGCACCCGGCGAAACAGCCTCTCCAGTTGCTCCTGGCTTCCTGGCACAAAGTCGAAGCAGCACATGTTCAGAGCTTCTTCCGGAGTGTACGGAGAATATCTCCGGATGAACTCTGCATAGGGCTCGTTATGCTTTCTCAAGACGAACTCCCTGTCCAGGAATGCCACATCAGCAGGCATATTGCTGACTATCGTCTCGTTTAGCTGCTTCTCGCTTCTAAGGAGCTCCTCTGCCCTCTTTCGCTCTGTGATGTCCTGAGCGATCTCGAGCCTTACGAGGCGACCGTCGGGCCAGGAGATCGCCCTGTCCTTGATATAGAACCATCTGCCCGTGCGAGTGTTTAAAGACTCCCAGGTGATCCCCTGCATGATGCTGCCGTCTTTGCCGATCAATTGATCTTTGTTGCAGAAGGGGCATGGACCATCGAATCCCGACTGGATCGTCTGCCAGCATATGCACCCCGTGGCATCTCTGCCGAGGAGATCCGAAATATATCTGTTGGCAAAGAGGATCTCGTAGGAGTCCATATCTGCCACATATACCGCGGCATCCAGCGATGAGAGGACGGCCAAGAGGCGGTCGTGGGACTCTGAGAGTGCTTCTTCCGCCTGTTTCTGCTCAGAGATATCCTCGACAATCCCTTGGATGCCGACGATACCATCCTCGGAGTCTCGAATGGGCGTGAGGTGCAACTTGAGCTGGAGGCGCTTTCCCCATATCGAGGTGTAGGGATGTTCGCCGGTGCTCTTCCCATCGATCAGGCATCTCTTGAAGCTCTCGGAGATGCCGGCCTCCACGAGCTGGGGGTGCTTCAATAGGTTGATCTCCTTTGTCGCCTCTGTCGATGGCGAGCCCATAAGATCCAGAAGGGCTTGGTTGGCCTCGAGTATCCTTCCGTCCCGGTCGGCTGTGATTATCCCGACAGGCGAGTTCTCGAAGAGCTGGCGGAACCTCTCCTCGCTCGCCCTCATGGCCTCCTCTGCCTCCTTTCGCCCGGTAATGTCCATATGGACTCCAACGAGACGGATAGGAAGGCCATGGGCGTCTCGTTCTATGACCTTTCCGCGTCCAAGGATCCATCTGTAGCCTCCATCCTTGGTCATGAGGCGAAACTCCTCCTCGTATCCGCAGTCGCCCCTTTGGATATGCTCCTCGATCCGCCTGATGGCCTCATCCCGGTCCTGGGGGTGGAGCAAACCTACCCAGGTCTCGTATGTGGCGGGCATCTCGCCCGGCTCGTAGCCGAGCATAGTGTAGTAGCGCGGTCCGAAGTAGGCCTTCCCCGTGGTGATGTCCCAGTCCCACAGCCCTTCATTGGCAGCCTCGAGCGATAATCGAAGCCGCTCCTCGCTCTGCCGCAAGGCATCTTGAGCCTCCTTGCCCTCGGTGATATCTGCAAGGAAGTTCAGCGTGGCAGGCTTGCCGTCCCAGGCTATGGGAACGGCTTTTATCTCCACCCACTTCACAAGTCCATCGCGCCTGATAATCCGGAAGGGATAGCTGGAAGGCGGGCTTTTGCCGCCTTGTCTCTGGGTATGGCGCTCGCTGACCAGCAACCTGTCATCGGGATGGATGAAATCGGTGAAAGGATGGGATAGAAGGTCCTCCTGGCTCTGGCCTGTGAGATTTGCAGCCGTGGGATTTGAATACTTCAGTATGCCGTCTTGGGCAACGACGATTGCCTCCAGGGAGTTGTTCACAATGAGACGATAGTTCTCCTCCGATCTCTTGAGCTCGCCTTCCACCCTGATCCGCTCTTCATTCTCCCCTCGCAGATTGGAGTTGGCTTTTCTCAGCTCGGCGGTCCTTTTCGCAACCTTTGCTTCGAGATACCTCTCCTGCCTCCTGAGATCCTCTTCCCTTCGCTTTTGCTCTGTGACGTCCTCCACCGTGCAGATGATGCCCCGGAGTTTGCCCTCCTCCGTCAGGGGGATAAGCCAGCCCGATTGCAAGCTCTCCCTCCCTGATGGGGTTACGACCAAGATCGCATCATAGAGCACTGGCTTCTTAGTCTCCTTGGCTTTGAGATAAAGGGGCTCGAACTGACTCATAGTCTTCTGGAAGCAGTCGGGAATTCGAGAGCCTATGATCTGCTCTCGGGAAATGCCTGCGATCCTCTCCATTTCGCAATTGGCATAGAGTATCTGGTCTCCCGCGTCCGCCACCCAGATGCCCGTGATCATCGCATCAAGTATCTCGTTTTGAAGGGTACTTGCCCGGCGGCCAACCTCCTTTATGCGGCGCAAGATGGTGAGGGGATGATGGAGATCTTCAGGGGGATGATGGTGGGGGTTTGACATAATCTCTCCATCGACCATGACGAATGGGTGGGCTGAGAGGAGCGCCATCCAGGCGAATGGTGGAAGGGCTCTTGAATCGTATTCGCAGAGGACCTGGCAGCGGCTGCCCTGTATGAAGCGGTCGATCACGCGCTCGTACTCCATCATCTGGTCGGGCTGGGCAGCCTCGAACAGCCATCTCATATCAGCTGCCACCCTCAGGAGGCTGCATCCATCTTCCAGGGCTCGAGCGACCTGTTCTTCCAAGAGCCCTGTCATCCCCTCGGGCGTAAACGCACCCTCGATGAGGCAGGGATTCTCGGATATGGTCGATATCCCGTCGGAGGGCAATTCTCCCGTCGTCGGTCCCAGGAAGAGCGATCTTCCTCCTTTATGTCCCCCTCGGAGGAGAAAGGACCTAGTCGAGGAGAGCCACTCCTCTTCACCGTCGTAGAATAGGCAGATATGGCCTTCAGCTTGATCGCCCAGATCATCAGACAAGCTCGAACTCATGCCGCGTACACCCTAATCATCCTCTTACAATCATTTATGTTTTTTTCAATAAGTAATTATCCATTACGGCTGGTGTCCGAGGGGAATCGATTTGTCAGGAGGGTGGCGTTGTTGAGATGGCATGGCCTCTTGCGGCCATATCATGGAACCGCATCGGATCGCTTCTGAGAGGCCGCCCGCAGATAGCTTCCCAGGATGCAGAAGTCGTCCTCTCGTCCCACCTGCTCGAACTGCTGGCAGGGCGTCTGCTCGTAGCAGGGAAGGTGGTGGATCGAGCAATTCGCGACCTCCCCCGAGAATGCCAGGTAGGGGCAGATCTTCCCCGCCGGCTTATGGATCAGTGGCTTTGAGGGGTCAGACCTCCCGTCCGCCTGGATCGCGGCAGGATCGATTATGGCCACGTCCAGATATGTGCAGCATCCGCCGCACCTCATGCAGATCATAACCTCCCTCTGGGAGGTCTGCCGGAAAAACCTTGGCCAGGGGTTTATATGGGGCAAGCGTCATTCAGAATGGAGGCTCGGTGGTGGAAGTGGCCTTTGTGGAGAGCGAGGTTGACCGCACCAAGTGTCGATGGGTTGCTGGGATTCTGCGTGAGTGGGGGCGGCCGAGGGCGACCTTGAGGGCTCTCTATTATTACGCCCTCTCCCGGAAGGGGGAGGATTATCCCATATGCGGCGGATTTGTAGGAGAGATCCGCATACTGAGACAGTTTCATCCAAACGACGGCCCCAAGCTCGCGAAGTGGGCGGCACGGGCGAGGGATCTTGGGTACATCGGCCGCGATGCGATAGCTGGGCCTGCACCGGTCGTCTTGGTACCACCCGGCAAGAAGACGAATATCGAGGTCTGGACCGATAGCTCAGATCTTGCTCCATCATTCTGGCCTGCCTGCCTGGAGTTGGGGGCGGTCCTCGTCGCCCTTGACGGTCAGCCCATCGAAGACGACCTGGTCGAGCTCTCCATGCGGTCGCCCTCCCTGATCCTCACCCTAACTGACATGAGCCCCCCGGGGCTTGCCTTCTCCAGGGACCTAAAGTCGAGGCTAGGGGATCCAGGCTATGAGGTCCGGCAAATCGGCCTCCTGCCGGAGCAAGTTGTGGAGATGGATCTGCCTCTCGTCGCGATCGTTGAGAATGCAGAACGTTGGTACGAGGATCTTCTCAAACGCCATCGCTTGCCCTCCGGTGTAATGGCCGAGCTCGACTGCCTGGAGCTCTATCATCCTTCCGGAATTGCAGGCTTCGTCAAAGAAGAGCTTGCAAAGCATTGCCGCCAGCGCATTCGATAGGATTGCCCTTAGCTATCCGAGATGGGCGAATAGGGGGCGAGGGGCGAATCTTTCAATCCTGAGTTACCCATTGATTAGGCATAAGTGGGGACAAATAGGGCGATTGATGCTCACTATAGCGGATAACTCATATGCCTAATTTGGCACAACAGCTCCCTTATGCTCCGGCTCTATGTGCCTAAATGCGAGGTGTGGTAGTGGGGGGGTCAGGTTCCATCCCTCTAGCCACAGGGCCCGAGGATCAGGCGGTATGCCATTGCGGACGCCATGGGGACTGTGATGTTATCGTCAATTCGAGGCAGGGACTCGGTCGCCCAAGCGACGATTATCGCAATCGCCGTCGCTGGCCCTGGCAGCACGAGGAGCGCGGGAAGGCAGCCTAGAATGAAGCCGAGGGATCCCTCGAAGCTCTTCTCGCCGTTCCAAGGCAGAGGGTGTCTGCCCCTTCGGCCGATGACCGTCGCAAGCGAGTCTCCCAGGGATAGTATGAGGATCACCGAGATAGCATAGATCGGGCTATCCCTCAGGAGGCCCAGGGCGAAGAGCACGCCGAGCGCATAGTAGAGGGAGCCCTCTCCGGGAATGGCGCCTCCCCTCTCCAGGTGTCGCATAAGCCTCTCAATTAAGGATCCTCGAAGGCCTCTTTGGACCAGATGCATGATCAGCATGCCAGCGAGGGTTCCTGCGAGGATGATCCCTGATGATATGTATGTGCCAAAGGCGAGGATCATCAGGCAGAACAGGATGCCGAATGCTGCATGGATTGCCTGCCTCGGGACTTCGTTTGCCTTGAAGGTCACGGCTCGACGGGACGCAATCCTCTCGGCAAAGCAGAAGCCAAGTCCCGCCAGGGACACTCCCATTCCGAGATCGGGCAGGGACTGAACTCCCATGGAGAGCCCTGAAATGGAGACGAACGTGCTTCCAAGGAGCGCGGGAAGGAAGAGCCTATGGCCAAGAAGCGCGAGCGAGAGCGCATAAGCCGCCTCCAGGTAAAGGCACGATCCTGCGCATCGGGGGCTGAACGCTCCAACGAGCCACGAGAGGCATAGCGCAAGCGAGATGGCAGCCAATGCCAGATTTAAGCGCCCTCTCATCGTTTCGAGAGGGCGTGCCCCATCAGGCCGGGGTAGGGGCGATCCAGTCACGCAGGTCCTCCAGGACCTGGTTCAACCAGCGTTGCAGCTCATTTAGGATATCCAAAAGCATCCGACGAAGGAATCCCTCTACCTCCCCTCCAACGCCTCCGAGGGCGTCGTTCAGTGGCGAATCTGCGGTAGACCACCATTTATCTGGATCGAACTCGTTATCTTTGAAGTCCTTGACAGTTGCCATGCCGGAGTCGACGATCATCCTATTAACGCAGGGAGTCAATATCTGGCCGTTCCGGTCGGTTAGATATGCGAGACATATCAGTCGCCCATATTTATCCCTCACATTAAAGTCGTCGATATCGAGGCATACGCTTCTGTCGAGCAATAGGATCGTTGCTAGCTCCTTTGCAGCCTTTCCCTCCTCACAATCGACCTCTGGTGCGTCGACGTCTGCGAGGCGCACCCTCACCACGGCCGAGTCGATTCTGGAGTCTCCCTTATCCACGATCAAGTCGAACGTATCTCCATCCACAACCCTGCTGACATGGCCACAGGCCTCGTCGGGCGCCCCATTGGCTGCGAGGGACAGCAGTGCCAGCATAACCAAGGCCGAAAGCATGCGCATATCTGCACTCCCATCTCGCAATTCTCGGCCATCTATTTACCTTTGCCGTTTGTCGAGGTAGCGATAGTATTATATAGATATAAAAACAGTATTGGTATATGGGGCATCGTATGAGCCCCAGCCCGGAGGTACCATGGAAGAAGGTTACACAATGCGTTCTGCCCTCCTCCTTCTCGTCCTAGGTCTATCGGTCCAGGTCGGCTGGGGCGATCCCCTGCCGTCGGAGAGCCCGATGAAACTGATATTCATCCATCACTCCACCGGCGAGAACTGGCTTGCTGATGATAACGGTGGCCTGGGCCTCGCCCTCCGGGAGAACAACTACTTCACAAGCGATACCAACTACGGATGGGGGCCGGACGCCATAGGCGACCTTACCGATATCGGCCATTGGTGGCTGTGGTTTCGAGGTCCTGATAGCGCTCGATATATCGAGGCCCTCTACGATGAGGGCGGACAGCATTCCTACTACTCTCGCTTGGCCGAGGATCCGGGCGGCGAGAACAGCATCGTGCTCTTTAAGTCGTGCTTTCCAAACTCTGCCCTGAAGGGTGGATTGAACGACCCCATACCCCCAATCGAGGAGAACCCCCTTCGTGGGGAGGATTGTTGGTCACCACATCATACGCTTGCCAACGCCAAGGGGATCTACTCCGACCTTCTCGAGTACTTCATAACGAGGCCAGACAAGCTCTTCATAGTGATTACAGCTCCTCCTCTCTCGGACCCCACATATTCCGCCAACGCTAGGGAGCTGAATCGATGGCTCGTCGAGGATTGGCTGGATGGCTATGATGGCTCCAACGTCTTCGTCTTCGACTTCTTCAACGTCCTGACATCGAACGGCGGAAGTCCTGCTGTAAACGACCTCGGGATGGAAGAAGGGAACCATCATCGCTGGTGGGACGGATCGATACAACATCAGGTGGCGGTCCCATGCGACACCCTCGCCTATCCAAGCGGCGATGACCACCCAAGCCAGGCCGGGAACCTCAAGGCAACGGGGGAGCTTTTGCCCCTCCTCAACCTGGCTTACGGGCGCTGGATGGATGCTAGACGGTCCTGGACTGGGCTTGGTGGGAGGACCCAAGAGCGGCCGGCAATGATCCGAGACGGGGATGGCGAGGTGCATGTATTCGCAATAGGGCTGGATCGAGCGCTATGGGACTACTACATGGGCGAGTGGCATAGCCTCGGCGGCGTTCTGACATCGCCTCCCTGGCCCATCTGGAACGAAAGCTGCATCCATGTATTCTCTCGCGGCGAGAATGGTGGTCTCTGGGATTGCGTGATATGGGTGCAAGCCGGCGGAGGGGGCGCGCTGGATGGTAGCTGGCACGGCCTTGGTGGATACCTGACGGGGGGCGTCACAGGGGAGGCAGACTCGCTGGATCCAAACCTCATCCGCCTTGCTGCAAGGGATGGTGGGGGAGGGCTCTGGATGATGGTGGTCGAATCCACCGATCTATCGGGCGAGTGGCAGCCCCTCGGCGGAGTTGGCAGTTCCGCACCGTTCCTGATGGGCGACGCCATTGGACGGGTGCATATCCTCGTCCAGGGGATGGATGGGGGCCTCTGGGATTGCGTAATCGACGGCTTGGGGGGCGTGGATTGGATCTCACCTGGCGGACGGATCACATCCGGCGTCAGGGCGTTGGAGGGGCCGGACGGATCGCTCGATATATTTGCTCGGGGGGAGGACGGCCATCTCTGGATCTACTGGATGGACGCAGTCCTTGCTGGGAGCTGGCATGATGGGGGCGGCTACATATTCCCAGCTGAGGACGGCTACAGCGCAACGCCAGAGGTCGCAAGGGATGGTCGTGTATTCCTGCAAGGCGGAGACTGCCATCTCTGGGAGGGCCTCGTCCCAGGTTGGGAGGAATGGAGGTATCTTGGAGGCCAGATGACGACCGATCCTTGCGCATTGGGGCGAGAGGTCTCGATTGCGGGAGCTGGCGGTGATCTTTGGCTATATGCCGCTCCCGACTAGGTCTCGGGGAGGAGGCGGTCTATCTCCTGGTTCATTAGATCCAGCTCCTCGTCCGATAGAGGGGTTGGGCTTGCGCGCTCCTCGTTCATGCATATTGCGCGGGCAAGCTCCCGGAATATCCCGGCGATTTCGGACTTGGGGGCGTACTGGAGGACGGTCTGGCGCCTGATCTCTGAACGGGGGATGATATCGCTCATCGGCATCCTGCCGATGACGTGCGTTCCAAGGCGCGAAGCGAAATCCTCAACGATCCCAGGCTCGTCGACTACGCTTCGCCCGTTGTATATGATACCTCCAAGGGAGACCTTACCTCTCCTGGAAAACCTCTTTATGCCTTTGCAGATGTTGTTTGCGGCATAGATGGCCATGGGGTCGCATGTCGAGACTATATAGACGTCCTCGGCAAGGCCGTTCTTCAGAGGCATGGCAAATCCTCCGCACACTACGTCCCCCAGAACGTCGTATATCATCACGTCGGGCTTCATCTCTTCGTAGGCCCCAAGGCGGTCGAGCATCTCCGCTGCGGTCATCACGCCCCGGCCAGCGCAGCCCACGCCCGGCTCCGGGCCTCCGGCCTCCACGCAGATGACCCCATTGAAGCCTTGGAAGATCACATCCTCGAGCCTCATCCCCTCAGGTCCCTTCGCACGAAAGACGTCCAGGACCGTTGGAATCCTTCGCCCCATCAGGTTCCTCGTTGTGTCGGCCTTCGGATCGCAGCCCATGACCATGACCCTCTGCCCCTCTTCGGCAAGGGCTGCGGCCACGTTGGAGACGAAGGTGGACTTGCCTATCCCACCCTTGCCGTATACGCAAAACTTCCTCATGAGATCATCCTTCATCATCTTTCGCATGAAAAACTAGCGCAGCATGCTGGTTTTTCATCATTTGTGCATGAGCCCGCCGGGATCATGAACGTGTCGCATCAAGGCCAATCGGCATCGAGCAGATAACATATGACGATTCCGGCCTCAATTATGAAGCTATCCCTGGGGCCAAATGCATCGATCCCGATTGGATCCACCAATTTGTGCCCCGCCCGATCTTACTGTGGATCACCTAAAGTGGGTTAGACCGCTTCCAGGGGAATTATGTAGGGACGGCCGTCGCATCCTACGAGCACCTCCGCCCGGACGCCGTAGACAAAATTGATGTTCTTCTGGGTGAGGACCTCCTTCGGAGGGCCGATCTCGTGGATCATTCGATCCTTGAGCATCACAACCCTATGGGAGAATCGGGAGGCGAGGTTGAGGTCGTGCATGGCCATTACTGCCGAGATTCCCCTCTCCCGAACGAGCCTCTCGATGGTCTTCATGAGCTCCAGTTGGTGGAGTATGTCGAGGTTGCTAGTAGGCTCGTCGAGCAAAAGGATCTTCGGCTCCTGGGCGAGCGCCCTGGCCATTGCTATCTTCTGCTTCTCACCACCGCTAAGCTCATCGAAGTACCGGGAGGAGAACCGCTCGATCCCCATGAATCGAAGCGTCTCTGCGACGACTGAGATGTCCCTTTGCGTGACGCGCCAGCCGATGTGCGGGCGCCTTCCCATCATCACTATATCGAAGACGGTGTAGGGAAATACCTCCGCCGTGCTCTGGGGGACGTAGCCCATCGACCGGGAGATCTCCTTTCCGCTCATCCTGGCTAGATCTCGGCCGTCCACGAGGACCGATCCCCTATTCGGCTTCAGTATGCGGTCGATGCACTTGAGAAGGGTGCTCTTCCCGGCTCCGTTTGGGCCGACGAGGCTTACGATCTGGCCTTCGCTCACATCGAGTGCGATATCCTCCAGGGCAAGCGAGCCGTTGTAGCCGAAACAGAGGTCCTTTATGCTGAGCTTCACTGCCACCACCTCCTCTTCTTCCTGACGAGCAGGTAGAGGAAGAATGGAACGCCGATGAAGGATGTAACGATTCCTACAGGTATCTCAGTTGGCTGGATCGCCGTGCGGCAGGCGGTATCCGATATGAGTAGCACCAATGCTCCCATGAGGCCCGAGGCGGGGATGAGGTAGCGATGATCGCTTCCCACAAGGAGCCTGCATAGATGCGGCGATACGAGTCCGATGAAACCGATGATCCCCGTAAATGAGATCACAGCAGCCGTAAGGACCGAGGCCAAGCTCAGGCAGATGACTCTAACCCTGCCTACGTCAATTCCGAGGCTTTTGGCCACCTCCTCCCCGGCGCTGAGGGCATTGAGGTCCCAGGAATAGCGCAGGATGGCGAGCGTGAGGACGAGGACCAGAGGAACAAGTATGGTCAGGTTCTCCCATCGGGATGTGTAGAGGCCGCCCATGAGCCAGAAGACTATCTCCCTCAGCTCCTCGTGACCGGAGACGTATTTGAAGGAGGATATGATCGCCGAGAAGAGGTAGCCCATGGCAACTCCGGCCAGTATCAGCGTCTCGACCGAGGTGCCTTTCATGCGGGATATGCTGTAGACTATGACCATGGTGAGGAGGCTGAAGGAAAACGCGCTAATCACTATGACGTAGCTGCCGCCCTCTGCCCCCATCACTATGGCAAGCGCCGCCCCGCAGGCCGCTCCCGAGGAGAGGCCAAGCGTGTACGGCGAGACGAGCGGATTTCTAAGCACCCCTTGCATGGCAGCTCCTGCAACCCCCAGGCTCAGCCCCGTTACAACTGCCATTATGATCCTCGGAAGCCTCAGCTGGAGGACCACCATCTGGGCGAGTTGGCTTGGCTCCTCCATCGGAAGCAGCCAAGATAGGACGGCTGAAAAAGACTCGAATGCACCAAGGGATGCCGCTCCAAGAGAGATTGCGAGAACCGCCACAACGATGAGAACGCCCAGGAGGAGGAGCGAGATGGCTGCCTTTCTCCAGCTCGCCTGGAGATAGGTTCCCTCTGCGGAAACTGCCTCTTGGGCCGTATTCTCATCCGAGATATCCAACAGCGATAGCCTCCCATCAACTTAATTGATCCGAACTCAACTTCATTTGATAAAAAGGCATCGTCGGCCATCGCCCCCCTGCTTCACGCTGGCCAATGGTCGTCAGGGGTAGACGTAGGTCCCCTCCAGCTGCAGACCGAAGAACCTCTCCATCATCTCCTCGTGAATCTCGCCGGGATCGATATCGACGAAGAGGTCTGGATGGAACCACTTGGCCATGTAGATCTCCCCTATGACGGATCTGATCCCGCTTGCAAGCCTGCTATTGTAGGCGTAGATCCGCCCGTCAATGACGGCGCTCACTTGGGCGAGCCCAGGCCTTGCGAGGATCTCATCCCTCGCCTGTATCATCTCGTCCCTGGAGATCTCCTCTCCCTCAACAGACCATACGGCGAGGAGGATAACCTCGGGATCCCTCTCGGCAACCCACTCAGGGCTGACGGTTGGGTACTTGACGTTCTCCCCAGCTGCGATGTTCTCCCCGCCAGCAGCGTCGATCAGCTGGTGATCGCTCGTCTGAGAGGAGGCAGTCTGGTAGGGAAGGTCTCTCTCGAGAAATACCCTCGGCCTATCGGAGACACCCGAGACCCGCCCTTCTACCATCTCCTTGTAACCCTCGATGAAATCGGTGAGCTCGGTTGCCTGGGCTTCCTTTCCGAGGATTGCTCCGATGTTTGCTATCGCTTGGGTGAGGTGCTCTGGATCGACGAAGCTCTCCTCTACCACTGCTATTCCCGCATCCTCCATCAGGGCGCGGTTCACCTGGCTGAGCATCGTATCTGCGATGACGACCTCGGGATGGGCTTCAAGTATAAGCTCCATGTTGGGCGAGTAGGAGCTCGTCCCCATCTCAGGGACTGCTTCGATCGATGGGGGAAATTGAGATGTCCCGCCCCGTCCAACGAGCTGGCCCTCGCCGCCCAGCGCGAAGATGAGCTCCGATGCCGAGGAGGAGAGGGATACGATCCTCCCTGCAGGGCTGGCTAGGGCCACCGACTGGCCTGTGTAGTCTTCTATCGTCACCGAAGCGGCTCCCCCTGCGTTTGTTAGAAGGCAAAGGAGGGCCAGCATCCCGATGGGCAGGTATATACGCTTCATGAAGCTCAACTCGAATTAATTTAATGTAGGCAAAGTTTATTTGATGGATAAGCCTTTCGCTGCGAAATCACATCGTGCAGAGTCCCAATCGAGGATGGACGTCGCAATCGGCCGCAGGGAATCTCAATCGAATCGCGGGAATTGCTTTATATGGGATGTGATCCCATTTCTAAGCTATGAAGCTCCAGGCCAGGATAATCGGGTCCAGAGTTCATGACGTTGGGTATAGGGTCTTCATTCTACATGGAGCTATGGAGTTGGGCTTTCAAAGATTCTCCGCCAAAAATTGCCTATACAATGGCAACCAGTATCTCATCGTCACTGTCGAGGGGGAGGAATCGCAGCTCGCAGAGTTCAAGAAGCTTGCCGAGACCAGAAGGCCCAAAGGCGCAGAGGTCTCGAAGATCGAGTTCTGCGAGTTTAAAGGCCATGTGATGTCCGTCGAAGATTTCATGCATATCTCGATGGTGGAGCAGCTCAACAAAGGCATACCACTTCTGCTCAGAATGGACGATAAGCTTGGCAGCATGGACAATAAGCTTAGCAGCATGGACAATAAGCTTAGCAGCATGGACAATAAGCTTAGCAGCATAGACTGCAAGCAAGACAAGCTGTTGGAAGGGCAGGACAAGATAATGAGAAAGCAGGATGCATCTATCGAGCTCTTGAAAGGTGTCAAGGATGATACCTCTGCCATTCGAGAGGATCTCTCCAGAAGTCCTCCTTTGGAGGAGAAGGTCGAGGAGCTTAGCCGCCAGATAGCCGAGATCAAGATGACGCTCTCATCGATCGAGTCCAGGATTGCCCAATCGAGCTGAGCCCATTTGCTCGGAATGTTCACGGCAACAAGAGAGATTCAGCTCGAATGGCTGCCTGGAGCGGTCCTGAATGGCATAATGGATCTCTCACTGCGCTGTTCCCTGCAAGGCTGCCCGGGCGGATCCTTCTCATAATTATGAAATCAATGGGAGCTTAAGAGGATTAAACGCGAGATCGGATGGTGGTCCTCCGTCGATAAGAGTGTATAAGATCCCATGTTCTTTCCGATCTCAACTCGCCGAAGGTAGGTGGCTGCGGCCAAGAATCCCCCTTCGCCCCCTTGGACTCGATAGGCCCGATGTTGCCTTTCCAGCCACGTATTGTCCACCTTCGATCGTGTTATATGCTACTCCTAACCGAACTCATATGCGGTGATCTTCCTGATGACAAGGTATCTTTTGGCGTCGTTATTGTTGCTGTTCTGTTGTACAATTGGACTTATGGACTCCTTAGACGAGGGCGCTTCAAATGGAACTGCCCTCGGCGAGGCTGGAAGTCAAACCTCCCTCGCAAATATCCTGGAATTCGCGTGGGAGAATCCTCTCGATGAGGGGAACTCATCGTCACAAACGCCTGTCATCTCCGAGGAAAACGCCAGCATCCACCTCATGCAGATGGCCCCAGGTGCCTCTATCGGGCTTCATTATCTCGAGGCACACGATGAGCTCGTCTTTATGATATCGTGAGTTGCGATTACGACTATCTATACAGATGAGCCCGAGGATCTCCATCTCCGGCCGGGCGATATGCTCTATCTGCCTTCAGGCGTTAGACATGAGACAAGGGCGGTTGGAGAAGAGACCGTGAAATCGATCTCGATCTTCATCCCTCATTTCGAAGGACGGGATCGTATATTCGTCTCTCCAAGCTCATAAAGACAGAGCAGGCGTTGCCTTGCTCCCGATCGTTCCTAATAAAGCGGCCATCGGCGCCGGGCAGCCTTATGAATCTCCATCGCAAGAAGGATGGTCAGGGCAAGCCCTATTAGCTCGATCCAGTGCTCCGGAGAGACCGGCCCCAGGCCTAATAGACCGCTCAAGCCGGGTGTGTACATGGCGATCATATGAACCATTAGAGCTCCGAAGGTGCCCAATAGGAGAAACCGGTTTCCGAGAGGATTCTGTGAGAACGCCGAGAGCCGCTCGGAACGGCTGTTGAATACCTGAACGTTCTCGAAGAGGACCATCAGCAGCATTGTGAAGTTCCTGGCCTCATCGATGCTTCTGCCCGCATGGAGCATGGCGGTATATAGAGAGAACGCAACCGTCCCTATCACCAAGGCCGAGATCGCTATGCGCTCTACCATCAGCTTGTTGAAGATCCCCTCCTTTGGGGATCGCGGGCGGCGGCGCATCTCGTCGCCTTCCGCGGGCTCGAAGGCGAGGGCAACGTCCTGGATGCCATTTGTGACTAAGTTGAGCCAGAGCAGTTGAACCGCCAAAAGCGGTAGTGGAAGGGATGCAGCAAGCGCCAGTATGAAGAGGACGATCTCCGCTGCCCCCGTCGATATCAGCAGGAAGATGACCTTTCGAAGGTTAGAGTAGACTATCCGCCCTTCCTCGACACCCGAGACCAATGAAGCGAAATTGTCGTCGGTTATGATCAGGTCGGAGCTCTCTCGCGCAAGGTCGGTCCCCTCCTTTCCCATGGCGACTCCTACGTGGGCTGCCCGGAGGGCGGGGGCGTCGTTTGCGCCATCGCCTGTTACTGCCACCACATGGCCCTGACGGATGAGGGACTCGACTATCTGCAGCTTCTGCCTGGGCTCGGCACGGGCGAAGACCCGGGCGTTTCCGCTAAGCGCATCGATCTCCTCAGGCCCTACGGTCTCTGCTTCGCAAAGCTGTGGTCCTGTTACGACCTGGTCCATCGTCTGGGCAAGCATCAGCTCCCGTGCAATCGCAAGCGATGTCTCAGGGTGGTCTCCTGTTACCATGGCTACCTGAATTCCAGCCTCTCTGCATGCGGCAACTGCCGCGCAGGCCTCGGGGCGCAAGGGATCGATCATCCCCACTATCCCAAGAAATGCAAGACCCTTGAGGTGCTCCTCGCTAAACGACTCCTCCTGTCGAGGGGCCATCTTCCCTGACGCGAGCGCCAGGAGGCGATACCCGCCCTGGGCAAGCTCCCTTGCTCCTCTCTCCACCGCCTCCGAATCGAGCGGGAGGTCTCCATCGATCGTTGCCATCGTTGTGCAGAACGATAGCACCTTCTCAGGCGCTCCCTTAACATGGACTTGACTGCAATCGTCCGCCCTGTTGAGTGATGCAGAGAACTGTCGTTCCGACTCGAATGGTATCTGGTCTACCTGGGGGTGGTCGGCAAGCATCACCTCTCTTGTTACGCTGGCCTTTTTAGCCATCACAAGGAGGGCTACGTCCACCATATCCCCCCGATGGATCCAGCCCCCTTCAGCCCTCACGAGGGAGGCCTCGTTGTCGAGGACGGCCGTCTGGAGGAGGCGGAGGAGAAGGCGGTCTTCCGGCTCGCCTCGTGAGCCTGAAGGGTCGAGGATCTCACCCTCTGGAAGTGTGCCCTCCCCGGTGACGTTCCAGGTCTCGCCGGAAGGAAAGGCGATCCTCCGGGCGGTCAGCTCGTTCATGGTCAGCGTTCCAGTCTTGTCCGACGCAATGAAGCTGCAGGAGCCGAGGGACTCGACTGCGACGAGCCTTCGGATGATGACGTTTCGCCGCGCCATCCGGCCCATTCCCACGGCCAGGGCAACCGTGAGTGCAACCGGCAGCCCTTCGGGTATGGCGGAGACGGCGAGTGCCACCGACTGGAAGAATACCTCCTCAAGAGAGACCCCTCGATAGAGCGATGTTGCGATGATTACGACGACAGCTGCTCCGACTGCTGCAGCCACCCGGGAGGTGAAGCGCTCCATCGCGATTATGAGAGGAGGCTTTGCCTCCTTTCTCTCAAGAAGGCTTGCAAGACTTCCGATCTCGGTCGACCGGCCGGCAGCGGTCACAACGCCCTGCCCGCGGCCGCGAGAGATGAGGGTTCCTGCAAATGCCATGTTCCTTCTGTCGCCAAGCGGGCAGCCTTCTTGGGAGATCGAGTCGGCATCCTTCGAGACTGGAAGCGACTCCCCTGTGAGGAGAGACTCGTCCGCCTCAAGGCCAAGGGAAGAGAACAGCCTGAGGTCGGCTGGGACCTTGTCCCCGGACTCCAGAAGGACGACGTCGCCCGGCACGATCTCGCGGGAGTCGAGCTCCAGGCCTTCGCCTCCCCGAACCACCCGGGCCCTTGTCGTCACAAGCTCTCGCAGGGCTTCGGCGCTTCGCTCTGCCGAGTACTCCTGGACGGTGCCGATTGCGGCGTTGACGAGCAACACAGCGAAGATGAAGAATCCGTCCGACCACTCCCCAAGGAGAAATGAGATCACTCCTGCGAGGAGCAGGATGTAGATCAGGGGGCTTTTGAACTGGTAGAGGAATATTGCGGAGATCCCGGGGACATGGGGCTTTGGAAGCTCATTTGGGCCAAACCGCTCCAGCCGGGAGGCGGCCTCGGCCGGGCTCAGGCCGTAGGGGCCGGCATCCAGGTCCTGCAAGACACCCTCGACGCTTTTCGCGTGTGGCTGGGACGGGCTCTTCACCGACTGCCTCCTTTCAGCTGATTGGGCAGGCCGAGGCCTTAACCGTTCCGTTTGGGGGGTCGTATCCGCCGGGAGACGATTAGGGTTAAATAGGACTAGTGCATGAGGTCTGCTGCCTCTTTTGCGGGGGTTGCCAAGTCAGGTCAAAGGCGCTGGATTCAGGGTCCAGTCTCGCAGGAGTTCGTGGGTTCGAATCCCATCCCCCGCACCTAATTACCAGTATGTATTGATATTAAACTATTTTTGTTGTGGTCATCAAAGGGTCCGCTATCTCTGTAAGGATTCCCGTAAGGTCCTGCCGCCATCCCTGTCGTCAGGTCGAAGACGGTGCCCTCGTTGAGTGATGAAGTATATCTACAACCTCCCTTCGGCTAACCCTTCATAGCTCCTGGATGAACTCCTGCTCAATCCCGGCCCGCTGCAGGTGAGTGGTGGGACAACGCCGGCGACAATGGGAATTGAAGTGATCCACCCCCTATCTGAGATGTGGGATCATGGCGGGGGCCTGCCCGCGTCGCTCATCTCCGCCCGATCTCCTCCCGTGTTCAAGAAGGGCGAGGGACATCCCTTCCGGGTCATCCCCGCCCGGATCTTCAGCCAGTGGCGGAGGATGAAAGCCGCCTCGCAGTCATTGGAGTGCTCGGCCCTCTTGGGGATGGGCTTCGGCTTGATCGACTGCTCCACAAAGCCCGCGTCCCCGTGGTCGAGGGCGATACGTTCGTTTCTCCTAATCTCGGCCTTAGTCAGGAGGACGATTGCCGCCCGGCCTCGGATGTCCAGGATTCCATTGACCAGCCGGGCCATCTCATCCACGCCTGTGCTTCCACTCGTGCAGGCCTCCATCGTCCTTGTATCGCCGGATGTAACGCTTCCGGATGGGCAGGACTGGGTTGGATTGGATCAGCTCCTCGAACATGGAATTACTCATAGACCTCGGTATCGGTCCTTCTGTGAGACATCTCGATTGAGGGATATGAAACGAGCCAAGGGGGCGGATCGCCACAACGAAACTTATATCATCTCACCGTTCAGAGAACGAGCATGGCTGGCGAGAAGGGCGGAGCGGATAGAAAAATAGAGGGGAGGCGGGAACAAGAATTGAGCATCTTGCCTACGGAAATCCGTGATACATATTTAGATGTCACAAGATATCATCGCAAGCTATTGGCCCGTTTGGCTCAGAGGTAGTCGTAGATTGTTTTTTGGGTTGTCTTCCACCATTTATGGCTTTTCTTTTTCAGCCATTGTTATATTTGATGCAAATCGCAATCTATTTCCGCATCAGACATCTTATTCAATACATAAAATATCTCATCCTCGTCGGACTTGTTAAGAAAAAGCCGTTCAGCCTCAAAATAGTAGCAGCTACGATAAAAGATGTCCGCTTATTGCCATCAAAGAACGGATGAAGACGGGACATATATAAAACCCAAGCAACTCTTGCATGAATACCACTCTGCATATCAATTTGATTCAAGATATAGTCAATAGTGCCATCACAAAGAATTCCTTGGACACGGCCACCCGTCCTAATAAGATCTTCATGGATTGCAATGATCATTTCGTTTGTTATTCTATTGTCGGTGGACATCACACCCCCAGCTGCGGAATGCGCGTTAATTAAACACATCCTAGTTCTATATTATCCCATATATCAACAACCTCCCCTCCCCTCGGCCATCCCCCTTCAATGCTCCGGAAGAGAGAGGGTCATCCTTCCGGTCCATTATCGATAATACGAATACCTTTGCAATTAGGATTGGCAGGGGTCCCAATCCCCCGCGCTAATCCATCACCATCCCGGCAGCTCTGTCAATCGTCCCCACAGGGCTCTAGTAGTTCTCCCCTAAGAGCTCGAAGTAGTCCCTCGGATGCGCGCAGGCAGGGCATTCCTCCGGCGCCTCGTATCCTTCGTGGACGTAGCCGCAGTTCCTGCACTTCCAGCGGACTACCTCGCCCCTCTTGAAGACCTCTCCTGCCTCGATGTTCCTTAGAAGGGCAAGATACCTCTTCTCGTGCTGCTTTTCGGCGGAAGCTATCGATCTCATCGCTGATGCGATCTCTCCAAAGCCCTCCTGATCGGCAGTGTCTGCGAACTCGGGGTACATCTCTGTATATTCGTGGTTCTCGCCTGCGGCCGCAGCCTTGAGGTTCTCCTTTGTGCTTGCTATGACTCCTGCGGGAAAGGCGGCCGAAATTTCGACATCTCCCCCTTCGAGGAACTTGAAGAGCCTCTTCGCATGCTCCTTCTCGTTCTCGGCCGTCTCCGCGAATATGGCCGATATCTGCTCATAGCCCTCCTTCTTCGCCTGGGATGCGTAGAAGTGGTAGCGGTTTCTCGCTTGGGATTCTCCTGCAAAGGCTGTCAGGAGGTTCTTCTCCGTCTGGGTTCCTTTCAAGCTCTTCAAATCCATCTCCTCCAACGATTGCGCTCTCGGGGCCGCTCCGTCTAAAAGGCAAGAATTAAGACCTCAGGCCTTTGGCTGCGGGCCCTTTCGAGCTTTGAGTCTGTCGTTACTGGGTTATTAACCGCACGCTGCTCATCTTTTGGAGGGCCATACAGCGCAGAGGTCGATGGAACATTTATATTCTATTAAATCTTATGATATCTCAAATGTTTCCAGGAGGAATCAAGCGTGAAGATAAGTGCCAGAAATATGCTCAAAGGCAAGGTCAAAGGAATTATCAAAGGGCCGGTGAACGCTGAAGTATCGGTAGAGCTTCCCGGTGGAGAGGTCCTTGTCTCTATCATAACCA
This sequence comes from Methanotrichaceae archaeon, assembly GCA_016927425.1. GTDB lineage: Archaea > Halobacteriota > Methanosarcinia > Methanotrichales > Methanotrichaceae > JAFGMR01. The sequence goes on from JAFGMR010000007.1 coordinate 57,556, forward strand.
GTAAATCCGTAGAAAACCTTGAGCTTGCTGAGGGAAAAAACGTCTACTTGGCAATAAAGGCCACCAATGTGATGATCGCCATAGACTGAACCGAGCCGGACAACGCGGGACAGATCCCATTCTTGCAGATGGACCAAACCCAAACGACGTCGACAGCGGCGAAGCCGACCTGTTGATCACAGACCTATCGGTTCCGGCAGGGATGAAGCCTGGGATGAGAACGAAGATCGCAGTTGGGTTCGCAAATCAAGGCTCGGGTGATGCAGGGCCCTTTGAGGTGTATGCCAATCCATTCTCAAAGCATCACTATCAGTGCCCGATCGGGATTATGGGACGAAAGGTGGAGACGTATTGTTTTCATTGTCCGCAAGCGAGCTACCTGGTATAGGCAGCGTACCTAATGCTTGCTTGGGGGGGTCAAGCCCGACCTGGAGCTGCCCGGAAGGGAGCATACCATCATCGCCTCCGATCCTTCCTACTTGGTCTCACAATTCGAAGACCGGGGGCGAAGGCATAGCCTGGATCTACGGCATGGCAATTCCAATATCGCCCTCTGCAAGCGCCGAAGAAGGGGCAACGGACTCGCTTTCAAAGGAGGACGGAGCGTATGCGAACCCAGAATCCGATGCATTGGGTGCTGGTTGTGAGGGTGCCAAAGGAGAGATCCTCATCGACGCATCGTTTGGGGGCTTGGAGAAAGATACTTTGGGAGAGCCGATATAGACTACGCGCGCAATCGATAAGGAGTCGGAATTCATGGGGTACGAGAAGGTATTGGACCGCTTTGGAAGCGTCATCGAGGAGGATCTAAGGAGGACGTTTGACCAATTGAAAGAGGAGGGGGCGAGGTACCATCCCTTCATCGGAGATGTATACGAGGCGATCGAGGAGTTCGTGATGAGGGGCGGAAGGAGGCTTGCCGCATGCGGCACTCTTGTGGCCTACAAGGGCTACAGCGGCCGAATAGATGACGAGATCGTAAAAATCTCCTCCGGCGTCGAGCTCTTCCGGCATGCGATCCTCGTCCACGACGATATCGTGGATCGAGAGCTTCTCAGGCGAGGCGGAAAGACTCTTCACAGAACCCTCGGAGGGCAGGGCGAGAGTCTCGGCATGGGGTCAGCCCTCTTCGCCGGAAACATCCTCTATGCCCTAGCCATCGAGGCCGTCTCGGGTTCCGGCTTTGATGCCCCGGTCGTAACGGAGATCGAAGACCTCCTCTCATCCGAGTACCGGGCCGTAAACGAGAGCCAGATTCTGGATCTTCTATTCGAGTTCAAGGAGACCGATCTCGACGAGTGGACGGTCATGGCCAGCAGAAGGGCAGCGTCCCTCTTCAGGGCATCGATTATGGCAGGCGCAATTCCCGCCTCCGCCCCAAAGGACGATATTGCCCTCCTGGAGGAGGCCGGAAGGAAGATTGGAATTGCGTTTGATATACAGGACGACATAATAGATACCTTCGCCACCAAAGAGCAGTATGGCCGGGATCCCTGCGGCGATATCTCCAAGGGAAAGAAGCCTCTGCACGTCGTAGTTGCCCTCCAGAGAGACGACCGCCTCTCCTCTTTCATAAAGGGGGAAAGGGAGCTCTCAGACGAGGAGGTCGATGAGGTCCAGGAGATCATCAGAAGCTCAGGGGCCCTCGATGAGGCGAAAGCCATATCCAGCGCTCATGCAAGGGAGGCCGAGAGGCTGATCTCCCGGACGCGGATGGGTGAGGCGGAGAAGGAGTTCTTCATCTCCTTCATAAGATACGTGGATGAGAGCTTGGAGTGGTACAAATAAGGTGACAAGGAAGGTGACAAGGCAACGCTAGGAGGGCGCAGCCCTCTATCGGTCAGATCAGCCTCGCTCCCATTATCACCGCAATTCCCGCGAGGATGGTTGGCACACCTACGGCGAGCCAGATCAAAGGGTTTCCCTGATAGATCTTCCTCCCATCAAGAGGGCCGAACGGGAGCATATTGAATGCGGCAAGCGTCAGGTTGATCATAAGGGCGCTATAGGCGGCGGATATGGTAAGCCAGCTGGATCTGGGAAGGCTTACCAGGATTGCGAAGAAGACGATTGCAAAGACGATATTTGTGAGGGGACCTGCAATGGCAATTCTCAGGAGATCCGACCTCTCGTCCCTTCCCTCATCCCCATACCAGCCGGAGACTGCCCCAGCTGGCGTTGACTTTCGTATCATGACAGCTCCTGGCAAGGCGAAGATGAAGCCCGCCATGGCCATAAAGATGATGAGAATGAGCCACGGCCGGTTGGCCCTGTACTCGGCCCAGTATCCAAAGCGTTGGGCTACGACCTTGTGGGCCATCTCGTGAAGTATGAAACCGGTTCCAACCCCGAGGCCCGAGATCATGATAATCTCAATGCTCGGTATGGTTCCCGGCCAGAGGATGGCAAAGGCCGCTGTGAGGGCGATGAACGAGAGCATAAGGTCGATCAGCTCTGTTGGGCCAGTCTTTCTCCAGGGGCTCATGCGCTGCCGCGTTTGCCGCGAACTTACTTGAACCTGCTGTTCGATCGTCTGCAATGCAATCCCATGGCACCGTGACGGGGGTGCATTGGAGGGGATTTTGGCGTCCACCGGATATAATCGATCCATTCTGAAGGATGTGAAGAGGCTTGGCGATAGGGAAGACGTTTATCCCTTGGGGATCGATGGGACCGATGGAGAATTGTCATGCTGGACCTACTGAGAGCGCGGCGCAGCATCAGGCGGTATAAGGACGAGGGGATAGATCCCCTGGTGATCGAGAAGCTCAGGGAGGCGGCGGTTCGTTCACCGACCTCTCGCGGAATTAATCCATGGCGCTTCATCTTTGTCGCCGACAAGCCTCTCCTCGATGATCTCTCCCGCGCTAAGGAGGGCGGCTCAGGCTTTCTGAAGGGGGCTGGCCTCGGCGTGGTGGTCTGCGCAGAGGAGGAAAAGTCCGACGTCTGGGTGGAGGACTGCTCGATAAGTGCCATCATCCTGCAGCTAACAGCGCTGAGCCTCGGCTTGGGATCCTGCTGGATTCAGATAAGAAACAGGATGCACAGCCCTACCCGATCCTCTGAGGAGTACGTCAGGGAGATCTTGGGCTTGCCTGAGACGATGAGGGTGGAGTGCATCATCTCCCTCGGCTATCCTGCCGAGACAAAGTCGCCCGTTCCAGCAAAGGACCTCGAGTTCGAGAAGATCCTTTCCCTCTAGTGGATTATCATCACAGGCACCAGGGTGTGGCGAACCATCTTGTCGGCGATTGCTCCCAAGGGGGAACTAATCCACCTCCCGGTTCTGCCAATGCTTACGAGGATTACGTGGTCCATCCATCGAGCAGCCTTCAGGATCCCATCAATTGGATGGCCTAGGGATTTCACCCTTTGGAAGGGCCTTCTCGCTTTCTTTCTACTCTTGGTCTACCCGTGCTCATGAGGGGGCTCGCCCGCGGGCGCGTACGACCGATCAGGGCACATATCCATAGCGTCTATAGCCGGTCTCGTCTATCCCCAAAAGGGCGAACTCGCCCTTTGGGGTATTAAGGCTCGTTCGGCTGCCCTCGTGAAGCGCCTCGTACTCCAAAAGGTCGATCTCCCTTCTATTCTCCAACCCCTCGATCAGCCCTTGAATTGGAAGGTCGAGCACACCTGGCTGGACCGTCCCTGAGAAGAAGAGGGCGGAGCATCCGCTCCCATAGGATCCCATGCCTATCCTCCTTCCCGGCGCAAGCCTTCCTGCCTCTCGAAGGCTTGATAGGCCCAGATAGAGCGATCCTGTGTAGATGTTTCCTGTCTGTCTGGAGATGAGGGTTGTCTCAGCAACCTTCTCCTCGAACGACTTCCTGAAGAGGGCGGTCTTTGCAAGGCGCTTCGAGTACTCCCAGTTCGCCTGTAGGAAGCTATCCTTATCAGGATAATCGGCCTCGCGTGGCTCATCCCCGATCTCGTTTTGGATATTCGAGAACCGATCGAGCCCTCGCCAGTCCTCCCTGAATACCGCCGAGGCTGCGTACTCGGCCATGCGCGGATAGGGGATGTGGAAGATCAAGTGGGAGAGCTGATCGGTCAGGCATTCCCCGTTTGCCAATTCGAAAAGGCCTCTATCCTTTGCCCTTCTTCTAAAGGCGGCGAAGGCCTCTACCATGGCCGATACATAGCAAAAGTTGCTGTGCCTTCCATTGACGACTGCCGTATGCATGCCGATCGGCCGGTAGAAGTCGTCCTCGTCCCTCGTAAAGCCCCCGAAGACCGGATCTATGGCGAGGAGGCGGGGCTCCCGCTTTACGAGGAGGGCGACTGCCCCCGCCCCTTGGGTGTACTCGCCAGGGGACCGAAGCTTGTATCTGGCGATGTCGGACCCCACCACAAGCGCGAGGCCGTCCTCGCAGGAAAGCCAGTGAATGGCGTTCTCGAGCGCAATTGTGGCGCCGATGCAGGCCGACTTGAGCTCCACGGTGGAGCACTCCTGGAAGGACCCCTCGCCGTATGCCTTCTCAAGCATGCCGATAACGTAGGTGCCTATGGCCTTTGCCTCATCTACCGCGGACTCGGTGCCGATGTAGATCTTGCCCACATCCTCCGGATGCACTCGGCTCCTCTTCATCAGTCCCAGTATGGCCATGGCTGCAAGCGTGGCTGCGTCCTCATGGGCGTCGGGGACTGCCATCCTCTCGATGCCTATTCCCCTCGTAAGCTTTGCGGGAACGACTCCTCGCGATCTGGCGAACTCCCCCGTAGTCGAGATGAACAGATCTGGCAGATGGACGTGGATATCGTCGATGCCGATGGGTGGCTGTGTCAATCCGTCTCCTCCTCTTCAGCGAAGAGATCGATAGCGCCTATTTCTAACTTATCCCTTCCCAGGAATAGGGTGTTCGGTCCCGCGAGGCGATTGTGAAGTGAATAGTGATATAAATCAGTTCGTTCATAAGCGGGCACCTATGATGAAGATCCGATGGTTCTTAGGTCCGCTTCTCCTATTCCTCCTGATCGCTCCCCTTCAGGCCTCGGAGATCCCAGAGGTGTACTATCGCCAGATTGGCGACGCTCCCAATAATCTCTCAGGCCTGATGTGGGTTGTCCTTCCTGCATCGAACAACCTGACGTTCAATGCGAACTTCGATGTATCGGAGGCGGTCGCCTACTATGACTGGCTGCTCACAGGTTATGGATTCGATACCGCCATCTGTGCCTCTCATGGGTTCATGAACGGGCAGGATAATCTCTGGCTGGCGGTCAGGCTCGACGAGTACGTATGCTATCTGGAGAGCGCGGAAGCCGGACGGGGCCTCTTCGTCCTGCCGGAAGATTCAGATTACTACAAGTACAGCCGGCCCGATGTGATGTGGGAGAATATCTACGAGGCAGAGCCCGAAAACGCGGCGGGAAGCTTCGACTGGTGGACTGCGCCATTCATGTCCATCCTCTACGCCCGAAACTCCTGAAGATAAGCCTCATCTTTGACCGCCTTCATTGGTGAATGCTCCTTCAGGCGGCCGGGATTTGCGGGCATCCCTTGCCTCCTCCCTGATCCGCTCGGAGAGCAGCTTCAGGCGAGCCCCTGTGGCTTGGGAGATGTCGCAGTGCGACCCCTGCTTGGGGCTGCAGCTCGCCATGATATCCATCACCCTGTCCGCCAGAGCGTAGAGCTCCTCATCCTCGAGCCTCTCTAGGAGGTGGGAGAGGCGGCCCCCAAACTCCCTGCACTTCGTGAAGTCCGCAAGGCCATCCCCGTGCCAGCGGCAGAGCTCCTCGACCTCTTGCACGAGCTCGGGCCAGGGCGGCTTGCTCATGGTCGCGCGTTGGCGGCCATTGGATAAGGATCTCGCGCTGGCGTTTATTTGGCAGGAAGCAGGCTACAGGGCGAGAAAGGTTCTATCATAATCATTGAATTGGCGCTTTGGAACGGAATAATGATCCATATCGGCCATTTCAGATGGGATGCTGAATGCTGGAATGGGCCTATACTGCGCGGTCGATATCATCTAAGGCCTCTACCACGCTATGCCACTCAGGGCAATAATAGACCTGGTTAGAGTAATCTTCGATATCGGTGTCATTGATGCTCCAAGGATGCAAGAACAGAATTCCGTGTCGATCGGGATGGCTCTTGACGAACTCCACGATGTTTAAATCGAGGTCGTCTATCAACACGTCAGAGGGTATATTGTGCTTGGTTCCTGTGCTTGCGTGGTAGTAATCCTTCAGGCATGGAAAGTGAGCATTCAGCCATTGCTTTGTAGCCTCTTCCGCATTGGGCCTCCTGGCAGTCACTACAAATGGTTCGTGATCGATGAGCTGTTTTACGCCTCTTTGGGACCCTTCTATCAGCGGCAGGCTTAGGGTGTATTCCGGGTCGGCGAGCAGCCTTCCAATCTCAGACCACAACTCCCCTCCTGCAAAGCTCCAATGCGCCTGATTAACGTCGCTTTTACAATATTTCTGACCATATTCTTTCTCAATTACCTTCAGGACGGCGCCGACTTGATCTGCCAACACGCCGTCGATATCTATAGCAATCCTCAACTCTCTTGCCTCCGGCATATCCCCCATGACCCGTACTTGCGCTCGATCATCGCTCTATAATCCAATCCCACTAGAATTTTAGCCTTCCCTTCGTCGATCAGCTCCACGAGATGGCCGAGAGTGCCCCTATCCCTGATGCCCTGGCCCTCCAGATCAGGGCCCAGGAGGTCGCAATGCTCCATGATCATCCTTGCTGTGATCTCATAGCGGATCATGGCGCCTGGGCATCTTCTCCTAGATCAGCTCCGCCTGAACTGCGGCGTTCTTCCGGGGCCGCCCCCTGCCTCCCACGCCCCCGGCCGCCCGCGGGCCGGGCCTCGACACGGCTCCGCCCTTATCCGCTCCAGGAGGGCCGAGGCCGGCTCGTCGCTCGGATCCTGGGGCGCGAGCTCGCCCCGGAAGGCCTTCTTCAGGATGGACTGGCGAAGCCTGGCTGCGCGCTTCAGGCTGGCTTCGATGGCGGCCTCGGTCTTTTCGGCCACGGAGAGGCGGCGCTCGATCTCGGATACGATCTCGCGCTGTTCGGGGGTGGGGGTAATCGGTATCAGATAGTCTTTCAGGTCTCATGATATTGGCCAAATAGGCCGTCGGCAATGCTTCCTATTGGATCGGGCCAAGGGCTGTAACGTGCTCTGCGTATATTGCATCTCCCTTGCTCGCGCCCTGCCTACTACATGCTGCCCTTCGGTCTTGGATAATACGAGGATTGTACAGGGCCCCTCCTGCACATTCTATTCCAATATAGATAGCACTTTTTCATCTTATTACACATCAATTGTATGAAAGGCACAGGACTTGCAACGTAGAGCGACGCATGGTAGAAATATAATGAGGATTCTTTACATCAGTAACGAGGCATATCCATGGCAGTCTCCCTCGATCCCCAGCTCCGTCTGGAGCACCTGAAGAACTACGTATCGAACATCCATCAGGCCCTCCCCTTCCAGGAGGCACGGGTGCAGCTTCTTCGCTGCCGCCTTGTCGCCTACCGCCTGGCTGCAATGGTGCCAGAGGGGTGGAGCAGGGAGGACGTCGATGGCATATTCGCCCAGGCCTACGAGAACCTTCAGGAGGTCGAGAGCATAGTCGACCCCTATCTGGATCCTTGCTCTTCCCAGTACGACCTGCTCGAATGGCTGCGCTCCCTCGCCTATCGGGAGGTCGATCCCCTTCTACTGGCCTTCATCAGGGCCGAGTTCAGGAAGGCAATCGTCCCAACCCTCTTTTTGCTGACGGCTCTATGCCCATCGAGGAACAAGTACTCGTGGGAGGAGGTCCAGCGCCAACTACTCGAGATCATGGGCCTACTAAGCCTGGAAATCTCTTGGAGCGAGTGCCAGGCATATCTGGACAGCTATCTGGATCATGTATCCGATCTCCTCGAGATCAAGAGATCAACGTGATCCCAATCGATGGAAAAATGTGTTCAGCAGGCCCAAACGGTGTGTGAGGGCCGAGAGTTGTGAGTTCGCTGGGCCTGCCGCCTCCGTCCGCTTGCCTGGCCTTGGGGCCAGGTATGATCCAATAGTTACATCTCATTATTAATAAGTTTTTCTATATGGCGCGATAATTCACGGGTTATCTATAACCTCTGATATTCTTGCTGCCATATATGAATCGATATCCAATGCCCGAATGATATCCTAAACCGGCTATTATGATCTCCTTGCATTCTAGGTGTATATTATGTATATTCTCATCATAATACTTAGTCAGTCCCCATAAATATTGCGCCTTCACTACCTCTTGCGGTGGCGGTACTTGTCCCTCGGGTTCTTGCTCGCCTTCAAGGACCGATTGACGCTCATGGCCGCGGCAAGCTCCAGCCGCCGCTCGGTCTCCTTCCTATTTTTTACGGCCGACCTGACGATCAGGTAGTTTGCCAGAAAGAAGATAGGAAGCATGAGGATGCAGATGACGACGATCTGCCAGATCTCCATGGAATCTATCGCGATCTCTTAGTATAAACATCTCACCGATCAAGCTACCTTATCGAAGCGGTCGAGCAGCCTTTGGTAGAATTCCCGCTCTTGCCCCTTGGTCGATCGGACCAGCCGGGCCAGTATGAGCTCTGGAGTGGACCTCGCGAGGTGGTCGTATCGGGGGCTTCGCGCAACGATCAGGTTGTTATCCTTATCAAGCCCCTCGGCCTCGATCCCATCCACCCTGACCGGGGTCTCCGCAAATCTGGTCACCTCCTCTGCCAGGTGGCTTACGAAGACCGCAACCGAGTCATGGCGCTGGAGCTCGTCGAGCAAGGAGCCGATTATCCGCCCTGATGCCCCCGGCTCGGTGATCGCCTCGAGCTCATCTGCCAAGACGAGCTTCCTCGAATCGTTTCCCACAACCGAGAACTTGCGCATTGCGGTCTCGAAGGCCCCGGCGCTCAGGGTGCCCCGGCTCTTGCTGAAGTAGTACAGCTCCTGGAATATGGAGAGGCGGCACTTTGTGGCCGGCACGGGAAGTCCCATCTGGGCGAGTATGGCGATCTGTGCGATGAGGTCTAGGAGGGTCGTCTTTCCACCGGAGTTCACGCCGGAGAGGATGACCACCCTCTCCTCGTGCTCCACGAGCCCCGTCTTTCCGAGCGAGTAGCTGACCGGCTCCGCCGGCTCGAGGCTGACGTTTCGACCATCCAGAAAGCCGATGGATGGCTCGCTCACGATCTCAGGAAGCGTCATCCCGTGCGAGATCGCGTAGCTGCCTATGGCATGGAGGAAGTCGAACTCCATGATCTCGTGGACCATCCTTTCCGCCTCCTCCTTGCGGTCATGGAGGGCGCGAGCCAGCTCCCGTCTCTCGACAAGGGAGCTCGCTTCGATCTCGCGGCGGAGGCGGTGCTCCATCTGGTGAAGTGCCCGGCGGTCGATCTCCAGGGGAAATCCCACCTCGGACGCAAAGACCCAATCCAGCTCCACCCTCTCCTGGCCCAACAGGTCCAGCCTGGATGCGGTCCGGTCGCGCGCTTCCGCCAAGACCTCCTGGAACATTCCCCTCATCTGCACCTGGAATAGCTCTCGAACCCCTTCGCCTCTGCCAAGGACCTGGAGGATGTCCATGCCGGCGAGAGTGACGGAGCTCGCTTCGATCCGTCCCTTAAGCTCGGAGTTGGCCCAGATCACCGCATCGTCGACCTCTTTATGCAGGTTCTCCAAGAGGGCCTCAAGCCTCCCCGCCTCGGAATCGTTCCCTTGCCCCAGCCTGGAGAGAAGCCCTTCCAAGGAGGCGAACTCGGCAAAGCCGGGGATCAGCGCTTCTTCGAGGAGCTTGCTAGCTTTCGCCGCGGCCTTAAGCGAGTCGATGTTCTCCTGGAAGAACGAGAGCACTGCTTCAGGGACCAGGTACCAGTCATCGAGGCTCTCTGCCTCCTCGACGTCTCCGGATGGGATCTCGCCGCCCGTGAGGCAGACATGGCCGTAGCCACTTCTTATATCGAAGAGCTCACGGGGGGACTCGACAAGGTGTATGTCTATCAAGCGGTCGAGCCCTCTGGATTTCAGCTCCTGGAAGGAATCAAGCGATCCCGCAACGATCGCGCGACCCTTCGCCCTTCCGGCGGCCTTCTCCCTTAGCGGCTTGATCCTTCGAAGGAGGCCAATGACCTCAGATCCTTCGAGCCTGGCGGCCCAGTCCATTGCAAGGGCCGCCATCCTCCTGTTGGATTCGATGAGCTCGATGGAGTCGGAGGGAAATACGGTGCCCATCTTGAGCCTTGCGTACTCGGTATGAGCATGGGAGGCGATCTTCCCCACAAGCGCCCGGTATATCCTCTCCGCCTCCTCCGTTGCGAGGAACTGTCCAGGCGTTGCCCCATATCTCTCTGCTGTCGCTGCTTGGAGGAGCGATAAGGCCTGGCGCTCGCTCAACACCTGGAGGAGGCCTGCGATGTCCCCTTCCATCACCGCATCGAGTGCCCTCTCCTCGCTTCCGTAGTGATCCACAAGGCGCTCCTTCAGACGGGGTCCCACACCGGGAATATCGACGAGCTTCATCCCAAGATGGATCGATCCTTGAGGAATATAGCTCTTGCTTAAATCCCCTCCTTTCGACCCCCCCTACCCGCGTTCGAGGAAAGGTTGATATCCGCCGCTTGGAGTTTCCAAATCGTGTTGCTTAACAGGATCATGGGGATAGGCCAGGATGAGGAGGTCTTCCTGGCAGAGGAGAGCATGGAGGATCTGCTCGCCCTGGACCTCACCGAAGGATTGCTGGAGTCAGGCCTCGAATCCGATAGGGTGATGGATCTCTCCGGCGACTCGCTCCTCGGAAAGGCCTTCCACTTGATGGAGCCAGCCGACCTCTGGATCATCCTTTCCGACCGATACTCCAAGAAGAAGATGCTGGGGGCGATGCCCCGGGGCGATAGGACGGTCCATCTGACTGAGGAACTCTTCTTCCAGGCCATAGTCGAGTACTACTCAACCTCGCTTGCCGGAGAGCTGCTCTGCGAGACCTGCTCTGTTAAGGATTCGCCCTTCTTCATCCAGGAGAGGATCGATAGCCTCACCGAGTTCTTGGAGTCTCTACTCCCACTGACGGGCGAGGTCATGGAGGTCTGCGCTGGAAGCGGAATGGCCACACAGGCCCTGGCAAGGCTAGGCCTATCTCCCTGGGCCGTCGACTCGGACCGCTGCGAGCTCTGCCAGGGCCTCAAGGCCGGGTTTCTCGATCCATCGAGGAGCATCCTCCTCGACGCAAGGTTGCTTGGCCACTTCTTCCCTCCCCGATCGATCGATACGGTCGTGGGCTTCATGGTGGGGCTGATAGACGATGCCAACTGGGACGTCTGGAGGGAGATCTTGCTCGCCTCCTCGACGCTCGCAAGGGAGATGGTCTTCTACACAGTATACAGCAAGGTCGAGGCAGATCGGATCGCGAAGGCTCTCGGGGGTCAAGGATGGGATGGGGAGATCATCGATAACCGGCAGAGCATTTCCATCTACGACCAATGGGCATACATAGGACGCAGATAGACCCGATATGGTATGGGGGTATGGTGGATATGGAAAGCTTAATACCTCTATAGGATAACATATAATCGGGTGATGCTTGTGCCTCAGTTCAAGAAGCGAAATATCGAGAGGAAAGGCGACAAGAAGCTTGAGAATCTTGAGAAGAAGCTTATAAAGAACAACTTGGAGGATTTAAAGGGCGCAGGCGGTGAGGGCGAGGATTGATCTCCGTAACCCTTAAGATATCCTCTGGAGGACCCGATGAGGTGAGGGCGATGGAGGTCGAGCCTGGCATGACATACTATGACCTCCTTCGCATCGCGGGCATAAACCCGGAGACCGTGGTGATTCTATCCAATGGAGTCCCCATTCCAGGCGACGATCTGGTAGCGCCAGGCGAGATCTCCGTATGGCGGGTGGTCTCGGCAGGATGAGGCGTTAACGGATCCCATCTATTTTTCATAGGGGCCTGTTGAGTTCGATCTTTCTATACCCTTCTTCGAGAGCCTCTACTTTTCCCATGGCGATCAGGTCGGCGATGGCATCGTCGAGCGCCCCCTCGTCCGGCTCCAGATGGAAGCGCCGCATAAGTACCTCCTCGATAATCGTGCGGGACATTGGACCTCCGTCCATAGCACGCTCGACGAAGCCCACGAGGTCCTCGTGGGCTGCCCATGGGTAGATGATCCATCTCCACTCGCAGATGATCTCCGCGCAGTAGTCCGGCTCCAGATGGCTTGTCGTCTTGTGCTGGAGAACCGCGGTTCTCATCTCGATAGGGAAAAGCCCCCCAATGTACTCGAGGGCGGCCTGAAGCGTCTCGCCGGTATCGGTCACGTCGTCGACGATCAATAGCTTTTTGCCTCGCACATCGATCGATAGGGGAAAGCGAACGATCGTCTCATCGTGCATCTTTGCGGCGATGCCCCAATGCTCTATCTTGATGCTTGTTAGGCGTCCTTCCAACATGTAGTCGCAGACCACGCGGGCAGGCACATATCCACCGCGTCCGATGGCGATCACAAGGTCTGGAAGATAGCCGGAGGCCTTTATCCTCCCGGCCAGGATCCTTGCGAGGCGGCTTGCCTCCTCCCAGCTCACGAGCTGGCACTCGAAGGATTCGTCATCATTCATCGCAGCCGATCTTCCTTCAATCGACTTCAATCTTGCGGGGAAGGGCGCCATCCAAATTCGGAGAAGAGAAGGTAAATATATCAGGTCTTCTTTGGCCACGGCCATGGATGTGTTGCTCGATCCCTGGGGCGCAGTGCAGGTTGACGATTATTCCAAGCTATTTCAGGAGTTTGGGATATCCAGCTTCGATGAGATCCTGCCGAGAATGGATAGGCCCCATGCCTACATGAAGAGGAAGATCATCTTCGGCCATCGCGACTACTGGCCAGTCCTCAGGGCCATGAAGGAAGGAACTCCCTTCGCGGTGATGAGCGGCTTCATGCCGAGCGGCAGGGCTCATCTGGGCCACATGATGGTGATGAACGAGATCATATGGCATCAGAGGCAGGGCGGCGACGCATATGTTGCCATTGCTGACATGGAGGCACACGCCGTGAGGGGCGTATCCTGGCAGAGGTGCCGCGAGCTTGGGATTTCCGAGTACATCCTAAGCTTGATCGCCCTTGGATTCCAGCCGGGCGGGCACATCTACTTCCAGTCGCAGAACTTCAGGATGAGGGATCTGGCCTTCGAGCTCGCATGTCAAGCGAACTTCTCCGAGATGAGCGCGATCTACGGCTTCTCCGGCGAGACCAACATCGCACACATGGTGAGCGTGGCGGTCCAGAGCGCCGACATACTTCACCCGCAACTCGAGGAGCACGGCGGCCCAAAGCCGGTCGTAATCCCGGTCGGCTCCGATCAGGACGCCCACATCCGCCTGACGAGGGACCTCGCCTACCGCATGAGGCGATTCTTGGTCGAGGAGAGGGACGGCTATGTGAGCGTCAGGGGAAAGGCCGCCTCGCCCGAGCTGATGGAAGCCGCGGCAGAGGCACTGAAAGGGGCAGGCATAGGGCGCATTAAGCGCTACTCAGAGCACATCGACCTATACGGAGGCGCAAATCTGGGGGAGGTCGAGGAGCTGATCAGACGGGTGGAGGTTGAGGGAGGCGAGTTTGGATTTTTGCCTCCAGCTTCGCTCTATCATCGCTTCATGACGGGTCTCTCCGGCGGCAAGATGTCCTCAAGCAAGCCTGAGAGCTACATCGCCCTCTCCGAGGATCCCAAAGATGCTGCCCGAAAGGTGATGCGAGCAATCACCGGCGGAAAGCAGAGCCTCGCCGAGCAGAAGAGGGACGGCGGAGAGCCCGAGAGGTGCTCTGTCTATGAGCTATTGCTCTTCCATCTGTCAGACGACGAGGGGGAGCTTGAGGAGATCTACAGGGAGTGCCGCTCAGGCGATCGCACCTGCGGCAGATGCAAGGCCGAGGCCGCCGAGAAGGTCCGGGCTTTTCTCGAAGAGCATCAGCGCGCGCGGGAGGATGCAAGGACGCGTCTTTCAGATTACGGGATCAAGCCCTGAGCCTTCGGGCAAGCGGCCATCTCACACGAGAGACGATCCCACTCGCTGGCCGAGATGGGCATCTCTAAATAGTTTGGTCTCGCAATAACCTAATTATCAGTAGTGTGGGAGGGCATAACGGTGAGATTCAAGGCCATTTTGCTGGTCGTCCTCATCTGGGCGCTATATCCGGCATGCCATGCCCAGGGGAGCATAGGCATAGAACACGTCGCTTTCACTGATACAGGCCAGGAGAGAGGCCTTCTTATAACCCTGAGGAACCTCGGCGATGAGAGCGTAATGGTGGATAGGGTATACATAGACCAGTCGGTAGTAATCCAGTTATCGAAGGCTGTGGAGCCATGGAGCGCAAGCGAGATCGATCTCGCGTTCCCGTGGGAGGGCAATCGATTATATGAGATCTCCCTTGCAACGACCGAAGGAATCTCAGCCAATATATCTGCGAGATCGCCGTCCATGGAAGGCACGGTCTCGGACTGGGTGGCGTTCTTGGCAATAGCGCTTATCCTCTTCTTCTTCGGTGGGATGATAGTGCTCGGCTTCCTCGCAGATCGATCGCTGGACGGCGGGGAGCTAAGGAGAGCTGCGGCTGGAACTCTGATCTTCGTCCTCTGCATCGTGGCGATCCTCTCCCTCAGGTACAACATATTGCGCGATCAGATTATCTCATCCTTCCTGCAGGTGGTCGGCATGGTTGCAGCCTTCTACTACGGATCCAAGATCGCCTCTAAGGCAGCCGATGTAGACGAGGTAGAAGAGGAGGAGGTTAAAATGGCAGCTCCGAAGGCCATATCCCTTAAGGCCCTCAGCTGGTCCGGCAACGAAGTTCTCCTCCAGGCTTATAACAACACAGATCATCAGATGAGGATCGTAACGGCCTGGGTTAACGATGAGCCAAAGGAGATCGAAGGCCAGGCGATCTATATCGCCTCGAAGGGCACGGCCGAGATATGCGTTAAAATGGATGAGGTCAAGCCGAACAAGCCCTATCGTTTCTCCCTTAAGTCCGAGGAGGGTGTCTGGTCGGAGGAGCTGAGGCACACCTCTCCTCTGCGGATCTCGTGAAAGCTATCTTAAGGAGGTTGCAAGCGCAAATCGTCATCCCTCCTTTTTCTTCTCCACCACCTTTATTCCGAGTATCTCAGTCTCGGGATAGTTGCCAGTCTCGTCCTTCTCAAGCGACTTGACCATATCCCAGACGGTAAGAAGCGCGGCAGCCACTCCGGTTAGGGCTTCCATCTCGACTCCCGTCCGCCCCAATGATCTCACAGTTACCGTCGCCCTGACAAGCTCCCGATCGAGCTCGAGCGTCACGTCCACTCCGGTTATGGGGATGTTGTGGCACATTGGAATGATGCGTGGCGTATCCTTGACTGCGAGGAGGGCTGCAACCTCGGCAGTTGCAAGGGCATCGCCCTTTGCGACCTGCATCTCTCGAATGGCTTTTACGGTCGAGGGCAACAGCTTGATCTCTCCTCTTGCCGAGGCCTCTCTCCTGACGGGGGGCTTCTCGGTTATATCCACCATTCCGGCCTCGTCCTCTAGCTTCTCACGGCCGCTCATCTCATGCCCTCATCGCGATTGGGATCTTCTCCAGGAGGTCGGTTGCAACCATTCCGTAATCCTTCTCGGCGTAGACCAGATCTCCTGCGCGGCCGTTTGCGAAGGCCGCGGCAACCGCCGCCCGAAGGGCGGGAGCTCGGGCGTAGAAGGCCCCGGCAATTCCTGCGAGGACGTCGCCTGTCCCGCCTACGGTCATGCCGGGATTTCCGGTGGTGTTTCCACGGACGACGGCCCCGTCTGAGATCAGGTCCAAGTGGCCCTTGAGCAGCACCACCAGGTTCCTCTCCGAGGCGAATTGCCTTACCGTCTCCCTTCTTTGGTCGCCGTCCTCTGGAAGGTCAAGGCCGCTGATTCGGCGAAACTCCCCTGCGTGGGGCGTGACAATGCCTCGAAGCGGAAGATCCGGTAGCAGGGCGTCAGCATCGATCACCGCCCTCTTGCAGAGGGGAATGATGCTTTCAAGGGCCTTCTTCGTCTCGGGGGCGCGTCCAAGGCCCATCCCCATCACTACGACGTCGTGTGCAGGGATGAGATCTTTGAGGAGATCGAGGTCGTCTGGGCAGAGGCGATCCCCCGATAGGCCTCGGACTATGAGGTTCGGGGAGAATGCGGCGATCGTACCAGAGACGCTTCTAGGAGCTGCGACGGTCACGATGTCTGCTCCGGACCTGAGAGCTGCAAGTGCTGTTAGAGCAGGAGCCCCGCTGTAGGCACCGCCTCCGATGACGAGGATTCGGCCGCTCTCCCCTTTGTGGCTGTTTTTGCCGCGCGATCCTATCAACGCCAGGTCTCCGGGACCTGCCAGAAACTCGGCTTGAGGGGGGATGCCTATCGGAACGGCCTTGATCTCTCCCCTCATGCCGGCTTTGGGCAGATGGAATGTGACTGTCATGTCGGGTCGCACCTCTCTGTCCGTCCCCATGCCGCTAGGGACGTCCACGGATATAACAGGCCTTCCGCAGGAGTTGATGGCTTCGATCGCTCTTCCTTCCAGGCCTCGAACCGATCCCCGGACTCCGGTTCCAAGAATGGCGTCGACAACGATATCGTTTTTCGAGAGGGCCTTTAGCTCCTCGGGGTCCCTGACCTCTCTAATATCGAATCCCAGACGGTCTAGTATCTGCCAGTTTCTCCTGGCCTCATCGGTTGAGATATCCCTTGCCCGCCCCAGCAGAAATACCACGACGTCGAGGCTTCCGAGGTGCCGGGCGGCGACCAGTGCATCGCCGCCATTGTTTCCCCGGCCAGCAACGATTGCGATCTTCTTCGCGCCCTTCTGGAATGCGAGTATCTCGCGGGCAAGGGCAGCTCCCGCGTTCTCCATGAGCTGGAGCGGCAAGAGGCCTGCATTGGCGCAGTTGGCGTCTATGGCGCTCATTTCTTCTGGGGAGATTGGTATCATGAGGTGGGCTTGTGCCCTTTGAGGAATAAAAGCTTCCTTTGAAGATGCTCTGATGCAAGCCTTAATAACCGATCATGGGGCGTACAACATAATGAGGCCTAACTGGGCCTAGGAGCGAGATCTTATGAGCGTAGGTCGCAACTTGTTGGGCGAGATTTTCGCCCTGTCGATAATGGCCATTGTCTTATTCCCTCTCGCGGCAGTGGCTTTGGAATCGTCCAGCAGCTCCAATATGGTCGTCTTCATGGAGCCGAGTCCGCAGAGTGGACATCTTGGCGATGTCATAAATATAACCTATAACGTCTCAAATCTTGGCAGTATGAACGTCACAAACGTCACCCTCTACGATATCCTGACGATGGATGCGTTTGCAACTGGAATAGATCTCTTCGCTGGAGATAATATCACTCTATATCGCGACTATACTGTAAGCGCACGGGACTATGACCCCGCCTGGAACCCGCACCTTCCTAGCCTCGCATTGGGTGTTGAGGCGAGAGGCGAAGCTGATGGATTCCCGGTCATATCGGCGTGCGTGTCTCCAATCAGGCTGATCTCCGATTGACCTGTTATTGTGAGCTTATGAGGCCCTATCGAGGAGCCTGGGGCCTCGCATTCCCCCTTTCTTTCCATCAT
The DNA here is from genome assembly GCA_016927425.1 of Methanotrichaceae archaeon. GTDB lineage: Archaea > Halobacteriota > Methanosarcinia > Methanotrichales > Methanotrichaceae > JAFGMR01. The sequence continues at coordinate 75,161 of JAFGMR010000007.1, forward strand.
ATCAAACCAACACTGAATTACCTATCAAGGTTAGTCTTCATCTTAGAACCCTTAACTCCCATTGAGTAGGGGGTAGTTATCTATGAATCAGGCAGCTTGATATCGATAATCAAAAATCCGATTCCTTGCATATGG
>JAFGMR010000008.1 GCA_016927425.1 Methanotrichaceae archaeon
GTTTCGGCCCGAATATTCGAGCGTCCTGTTGGCTTTGAGGACCGACTGCCAGTTCTCCATGAACTTGACGGTCCAGACCGGAGATCCCCCTGGCTTGCTGAGGTTCATGTAGACCGGCTTCCACGACTTGGACTCAAGGCTTAGGATCTCCTCTGAGCTCAACATGCCCTCGAGGGCGGCCGTTCTTTCCCTGACCCTCACGTCGCTTACCTTGAGCTCGGAGTAGCCTGAGTGGTAGGGGCTGAGCATCCGCCCGTGGTAGTCGACGGGCGAGATGATCCCATCCACAGCCTGGCTGTAGTCGAAGCTCATGTTCGCGCCCTCGCGTAAGATCGACCAGGTGTCTGTGCTGTTGTTCGGCGAGACATAGGCGCTCCAGGAGACCGCCTGGGCGCTTGTCACCAGGGCCAAGAGAAGCCCTATGCATATCGCTAGATTCCTCATCTCATCCCTCAGATAACCACGGTATTTGCAACGACCGTCTCATCCTTCTTCCTTTTTGCCGACATATCTGCATGCCCGCTTGAAAAAGCAGGCAACGGGACGAAATCGAGCTTCCAGTCGCTTGGAGACCATGCCTCGGACCCGGCCGTTCCGGGAGCGATGATGTTGAAGTCAGCGCTCCCAGTTGTCACCATCTTGGTCTTGGCCTTCAGCTCGGCATCGGTCTGGAACTCGCCATTCGAGAACGTCCCTATTCCGGTATTGATCCAGACTACGGCGCAGTCCGATAACGATGATGCGTCACCATACCAGGATTGTGCATATATCTCCTGATTAACGCCCTGGAGGAACAGGTCGGATCCGCCTGCTCCCGTCATTGCGCTGCCGGTTGTGACATATCCATTGAAGCTTCCCTGCGCAATCCCTGCGGACGCTATCATGGCCACATCCGACTCGAGCCTTCCCGCCGAGTCCTCGTAATATCCGCAAACTCCTCCGTCTATGCCTTTGCCTTGTAAATAGAATTCATCCATCGAGGACTCGATATTGAGATCACTGCTCTCCTCGACCTTTGTATAGAAGTCTCCTGAGATCTCTCCCTCGTCAATCAAGAATCCAGCAAAGGCGCCCATGGTAGCAGAATCATCCGAATAGATAGAGATCGCACCAGCTGTAATCTCATATCCTAAGGCATATGCATTCGTGGCAGAAGCCTCGATAATGGAGCCACCCGCTCCCGCATTCAGTTGATCTGCCTGCGTGATTCCGCCTCCCATTGCCATCGCGCCTGCAAGGGATCCAGCGTAATCCAGCTCTGACGGATTCCACTCGATCTCCCCGGCCCCAGCGCCAGTAAGCGAGAAATCGCTTCCAATAGCTCCGATTTGGCTTGCTTCAGCGCCAATGGTTGAACCTGTCACTGCCCCAACAGATGTAGCTGTTGCCATTCCGCCTGAAGATCCTCCGCCTACTCCAAAGGCAATGGCGCCTGAGCCGTATAGATCCATGAGGGCGATATCCAATCCAAGCTCTCCTGCGCCACCCAGGACTGCTGCAGCGCCTCCCAGTGCTCCTAGGTTGCTCCCTCCTGCCCATGCCTCACCATTCTCGATCAATGCGCCGATCTCATCGATTGATACGCTTGCCTGAACCAACCCGCCTGCACCTGCGAGGGCTCCCGAGGCCTCGATCTTCCCCTCAGTCAGGTCAAGCTTGATCTTCTTTCCGTCTACCGCTGCAGCTCCTGCAAGCGCAAGTGCTGCTGTATCGCCTGATCCAATAAGATTTTGTCCATATGCATAAGCAGAGTTGCCAGCGGCGGTATCGAGGTATTGGGAAATTGCAAAGCCGTTTACGCCTCCCCCAACTCCAACAAGCGCGCCTTCAGCCGTGACCTTCCCTTTGTTAAGGTTGAGGAGCATATCTCCAGATCCAGCCATCGTGAGAGCCGCAGTATCCCCGGATGCAATTAGCAACGATCCAGATGCCCACGAGGTCGTCCCGCTTGGAGAAGATCCGATCATCGCAACGAGATCCATTGCATCGACTACGCCATTTACGCCAGCACCTGCTCCAACAAGGGAGCCTTGCGCTCCAAACTTCATCTTATTGAGGTTCAGCAGGACATTGCCAGCTCCTGCGGCAGCCACTGCCGCAGTATCGCCTGATCCATGAAGCTCAGTTCCTCCGGCGAAAGCGCCGTCCTGGTTGGACCAGCTCACGATATAGGACGTAGATACCTCGCCATTCCCGCCAGCTCCAACGCCCGCTAGGGCTCCTTCGGCTTCTATCTTCATATTATTCAGGTTCAGATCGACGCTTCCTGCTCCAGCTGCAGCAACTGCAGCGGTATCGCCAGATCCATCAAGTGTAGATCCAGAAACATAGACACCAGATTGGTCGACTCGGGACCCGAGATGGTCGGCTGAAACCTCGCCGTTTACGCCTGCTCCAACGCCTGCCAGGGCTGCATCTGCTGAGGCCTTCCACTTATTGAGGTTGATCTCAGCGTTTGTAGCGCCTGAAGCCGCAACAGCTACGGCATCTCCTTTGCCATAGAAGCCGTAACCTCCGGCAACCAATACATCATCGACGACGCCATCTCCGACGAGGGTTTGCATGTAATCAGCAGAGACATGGCCGTTTCCGCCTGCGCCGACTCCTGCAAGCACGCCATCGGCCGAGATCTTCCCTTTATTCAGGTTGAGGAATACATCGCCCGATCCTGCTACAATAGCTGCCGCAGTCTCTCCCGAGGCTTCGAGATACTCGCTCTCGGCCTGAGAGAGAAGGCCGCTTCCAGAAAGCCCAGTCCTTGCAAAGAAGTACTCGGAATAGACCTCGCCATTTACGCCTGCTCCCGCTCCAACTAGGGAGCCGAGAGCCCCGAACTTCATCTTGTCGAAGTTCAAATCGACCTTTCCAGCGCCTGCAGCGGCAATCGCCGCATCATCGCCAGATCCTTGGAGATACTCAGCTTCGGTAAAGGCGCCCCATTGGTCTAGGCCGGCTCCGAGATAGGATGCCGAGATCTCGCCATTTACGCCTGCTCCAACTCCTGCAAGCGCCCCATCTGCTGAGACCGTCTGCTTGGAAAGATCGATCAGGGCTCCTGTCGAGCCTGCCGCAGCTACAGCTGCCGTATCTCCCGCGCCATATAAGCTATTTCCATAGGCAACGATCTCTTCTCCGATATATGTTTCGAGGTAATCCGCATAGACATAGCCGTTTATGCCTGCGCCGATGCCTGCAAGCGCACCATAAGCCCAAATTTTCCCATAGTTGAGATCGATGAATGCATCGGCAGATCCGGTCATTGCTACTGCCGCAGTATCGCCTGAGGCCTCAAAATCGTATCCATAGGCCTGCGAAGGGGGATTTCCACTGCTAAAAGGCCAAGTCTCGGAATAGAGATATCCTATATCGACAAATCCGTTCCCTACAGCAGCCGCTCCGGCAAGGGAGCCAAGAGCTCCATAATAGCCATTATAAAAGTCCAGGTCTACCTTGCAAGCACCAGTAGCAGCTGCTGCAGCATCATCGCCCGATCCGTAAAGATCATAACCTCCTGTATAGACGCCCCAATCGTCGATAGCCGCATAAATGTTGGTTGCGTATGAAAATCCGTTCTGGCCTGCTCCAACGCCAGTAAGGGCTGCGTCACCTGTGATCCGGGGCTCATTTAGATCAATTACAACATCGGTTGATCCAGCCGCAATAGCTGCAGCTAAATTGCCTTCTGCCACTACAAAGTTACCTTCAGCACCCAACCCGTCTTCTTGCATCTCAGCTTCAAGGGAGAGGGCAGCTACATACCCGCTTCCTGCGGCACCCGCTCCAACGAGCGCGCCTCCGGCCTCGATATCGAGCGAGGCTAGGTCAAGCCCTCCGCCGCCAACTCCCGCTGCTGCAGCGCTTGCGGCATCGCCTGAGGCTATGACGTCTTCGGTCCAGGCGCCTGTTGCAAGCTCATAGCTGTAGGCTCCTATACCTCCTGCTGCCGTATAGGCATCTCCGCCTGCACCCGCAGCTGCAAACGCACCGCCGGCCCCTGCCATGCCAGTTGTAAGATCGAGGCCAGCTCCTGCCACGCCAGTAGCTATTGCTGCCAGATCGCTTCCTGCTGCCTCCACCAAGATTCCATCAGCCCATTCTCCCGAGTCATCCATCTCAGCTTCAAGTAAAAGGGCATTTACATGCCCACTTCCTAAGGCGCCTGCACCAACAATCGCGCCTTCGGCCTCGATATTGGGAGAAGCTAAGTCAATTCCTCCACCGAGAACCCCGGCTGCAGCCGCGCTTGCAAGATCGCCCGAGGCAGAGATACCAACAGCTCCAACTTCATTTCTTAACTCGTCGCAATAGGCTCCGATATAAACTGCTCTCGCAAGAGCATCTCCGCCTGCGCCAGTGCCGGCAAACGCAGCACCAGCCCCTGCCCGGCCTGTAGCAATATCTAGGCCTGCGTCAACAACGCCCGCGACGATTGCTGCTACATCGCCTCCTGCGGCCTCCATCGAGTAACCTTGGGCATAGACGCTATCTCCAACCTCCACCTCCATCAGGTCGCTCGAGGCCATGCTTCCATCGCCAACCCCGCCCAGTCCCACAAGCCCGGCCTCTCCACCGATCCAGCCTTCGAGAAGGTCGGCTTCGACCGCCCCCGCTGCGCCTCCAGCAATTGCCAGCCCATCCCCGAGCGCGAAGAGATCTGAGCCTCCTGCGTAGGAACCTTCCCCATCGGTCTCGGCTAGAAGCGATCCGAATATGAGAGCGTCGTTCGTTGCTGCAATTGCCATCAAGGCGCCCTGGCCTCCAATTGCAGCTGCCGGAAGGTCGACTCCAAAGCTTCCTGCGGCAACGCCGGCTCCCGCCATCTCACCGACCCCTAAGACCGAAAGGCTCACCGCAGGATCGATGAGCGCCCCGATGTCGCAATCTGGCAATGTATCGACGTACCTCTCGGTAAAGCCCGAGGCCTGGCCAAAGAAGCTTCCGTGGGCGACAGTGATCAATCCAATGGCCCCTTGGCCCGAGATCTGGCCGGCGTAGAGGTTGCCCATCATATTGCCAACTCCGAGCGCCGCAAATCCCGTGCCCGGCGTCGATACGGCGAGCACGGGCGCGGAGACGAGGGTGCTTGCAAGCGGCTGGCCCTTAACCGAGCGGGACTCCATAAGACCCTGGATAGCACCAGCCCCATTCGCGCCAAGGGCAGCAAAGCCCCCTTCGCCTATGAGATCGCCATTTGCAGGGTTGAACGCCATTGCTCCGACTGTCATCGCTGCCCTGGGATCGGTTCCAGAGGCTGCCACGCTCTGTGAGGCAGAGACTCCATCAGCGAAGGTGAGCGACTGATCCGAGATCAGTGAGCCCTGACCAACGCCGGCATATTGCGTTACGCCCTCAAGGCCGTAGATGCCTTCGAGAAGCGATTGGGACGTCCCGCCAGCGCTCGACAAGGCTTGCTGCGTGCTGATAGCGCAAGGATTCAAGATCACGCTTCCGGCAATCGAGTAGCTGGACGCCTGTGTGATCAAGATCTGGCCATCGACGCTATAGGCCGGGCTGCTCAAGGACTGCCGGACGTCTGCAAATCCCGATCCGGCGAGGGACTTCGAGACTCCTAACGCCGACGTGACGGGGTTTCCCGATATGCTCTCCTCTACAGAGGCATCCAGTCCCACATTATAGTATTCGCTGACTCCAATAGAATTACTACCGTCGCTCATGGAGAATCCCAACTCCACGGCACTTACCCCATTAATTGTGGCCATCATCATCAGAGCGATGATGATCATGCGAGATGCGGTTAGCATGAATCCTCCTACAACAATGTAGATATTGCATTCTCCATAAGGATAAACCTTTTGCATTCAATTATGAAATTGCTCGGAATTTTTCGCACCATTCATGAGGAGATCTATCGAGCTCTAAGAGGGATCTTGCCCGCCTTCAGAGGATGGCCAACACCAGCATTATGGTCGCGACCTTGGCGATCATGCTCGCTATATATGTGATCAACGTAAGCCTGGCGCCGAAACGGCCGAATAGCGAGAGGTACATGGAGAGGCTGTAGCGCAAGTATATCATCGTGATCACCCCCATGCTGCCCACGACGAGGGTCACCAAGGCCTGCTTCTGTGTGATAGATCCTTGATCGAGCAGCGCTGCCACAGAGGCATAGCCCGCAGAGAAGTGGACGAACTGCATCGCAAGCGGCGCGATGCACTCCCCAGGGAGGCCGAGCGTCCTCAATAGAGGACCGAAGAGGGCTGCCATGAGATCCATCAAGCCGTGTCTCATGAGTTGGTCCATCAGGATCATGGTCCCAAAAACTATGGGAAGCATCCTCCTGAGGATGGGAAGCGATCTTTTGAACCCCCGTCTTAGCATATCCCTGGTCACGACGATGCCCTTGGACCGTGGAGCCTCCATGGGGATGGAGGAGCATGGCATCATCAGCCTTGAGTAAAGGAGGGCAGCGATGCTCTGCAGAAAGCTCGAGAAGAGGTTCAACATCACATAGAGCCCCCCCAATGCTGGACCCAGTAGGACTATTGCGACAGGGGCCTGGACCCGAAAGAGCGACTCGCCTAGGACGACTGGAAAGGTGCTCATGAGGAGGGTGACAATCGTCTCCGAGTCGCTCACCTCGCCGCGGCGATATAGCTCGGAGAGGGCGGACTTGCCCGCGGTAGAATCGACGACGCAGGCTAGAGCTGCCATGAAGCACCCCTGGGAAAGATGAGATGCCCGGACCATGGAGGCCATGGGCCGCGCGAGAATGGAGAGGACGTTCGTCTCCATTATGATGTTTGCGACGATCACTCCGATCGTCACCATGGCGACTGCCCTTATCAGATAGCCGATCAGATAATCCATGTGAGGACGCTATCCTAAGGCGTTTGCAGAAAAAAGCATCCTCTGCTCGCCATCTACGATGCCAACCAGCCGCGCCGAGGTGAGGCTTGTGATGGGATAATACCTGCCGTTGGAAGCCTTTGCTATATCCCGACAGTAGCCAAGCCTCATATCGAGGGAGGATCTTCCCACAACCTCGGTATCTATGACGATGGTATGAACTCCTAGGCCGCGGTACTCCTGGGCCAGCTCCATGAGTTCCTCTTTGATCTTGCCACCTTGTGAGACATTCGCCCTCCCGTCGGAGATGAGCACCAGTATAGGCCTGATCTCATCATCCTTCTTCATCTCTGAACGGAACATGTTCAATCCCTTGATCAATCCGGCCGAGAGCGGCGTCCTTCCCCCTGTTGGGAGGTCCTCCAGGCACTTCATCGCTAGGTCCACGCTGCAGCTTGGCGGAAGCAGTGTCTGGGCTTCCTCGCCCTTGAAGGCCACCATCCCGATCTTGTCTCGCTTCTGATAGGAGTCCTTAAGAAGCGATAGTATGGCTCCCTTGGCGGACTCCATCCTCTTGATGGAGCCCATCGATCCGCTCGCATCCACCAGGAAGAGAAGCACTGCTGAGATCATTCGCACCCGCTCCTTCTCCCTGATGTCCTGATCCGATACGTTCACAGCATTCGCCCCGTCCCTTCTGATCTGGTAGGGTGCCGCAGCTCTGATGGTGGCATCGACTGCAATGTCCCCACCTCCCCTCGGAAGCGTATGGCGAAGATATCGCCCAGAGCTGTTTTTTGCAAGCGAGTTCATCCTCCGACCGCTTCTTTTTCTTCGGGCGGTCTTATCCCTCTCACGAGGCATATCCACCCTGCTCACATCGATCGGATCTCCCACCCGAAAGACCTCTTCCCTTCCACGATCTGGCCTGCTGGCCTGGCCCGCCTCATCTCGACCCTCGGACTGGCCCTCCACTTTCCCGCCATCCTCCCCCCCTTCACCATCATGCTCCTCCTCTGGGTGCGGCTTCTCCTCTGCCTCCCGCTGATCTGCGTCCTTTTCCTTATCGTCCTCTCCATCCTTTGGCGGCTCCTCCGGCCGGTTCTGCTCCAGGCTCTTCTCCAGACGATCCTCCTTGAGCGTTGGCGGCTCGAATGGCCGGCTCCTCATGCGATGTGGCAATGCAAGCCGCATCGCGAGCTTTACGTCCTCGTAGGTGACCTCCGTCCTCCCTTCGAAAGCTGCAATCGTCTTCGCTGTCCTTGCAATGACGATCTCCGCACGATGGGTCTTGACTCCAAGGTCCACACAGGTGGCTGCCAAGGCCCGCAATAGACCATCGCTCATGGTCACCCTCGGCAGGAGGGCCTTTGCCCGCCTGATCTTATCCCTCAAAGCCTCCATCGCAGGCAAGGATGCATCCCTAAAGCCGTGAGGATCGCTCTCGAAGGCCTCGGCGGTCTGCACTATCAGAACGCGCTGGTCCACGTCCCCGATTGCGTCGACGTTGACCTGAAGGCCGAAGCGGTCGAGCAGCTGAGGGCGCAGCTCCCCTTCCTCCGGGTTCATTGTCCCGACTAGTATGAACTTGGCCGGGTGGGCAACCGATACCCCTTCCCGCTCCACGATATTCACTCCCATGGCAGCCGAGTCCAGGAGCACATCTGCGACATGGTCGTCGAGGAGGTTCACCTCGTCGATATACAGTATGCCCCGATTGGCAGCGGCGAGGATTCCGGGCTCGAGCGCCTTGATTCCCTCCTTGATCGCCCTTTCCACGTCCAGGGATCCGACAACTCGATCCTCAGTCGCACCCAATGGAAGATCCACAACCGGCGTGGGCCTTCGCATCGTCGAGAGGGAGGACTCGTTTGCCATGCAGATATCGCACATCTCCTCTGGATTGTGAGGATTGCAGTTGAAGGGACAGCCCTTTACCACGTCCACCTCCTCCAACAACTCGGCAAGCGCCCTCACGGCAGTGGACTTGGCAGTCCCTTTCTCTCCCCTTACCAGCACGCCCCCGATTCTCGGATTGATCGCGTTGAGCATCAGGGCGTACTTCATATCCTCCTGGCCCACGATGGACGGAAACGGTAACACTCTTCTCTTGAGATGATGCATTTCTCTTTCCCCGATCATTTGATCGATATCATCGAAATCGTTATCATCGAATCGTCGCAGGCAGCCAATTGTCCGGTCAATCTCCACTTGCCTTTGAGATCTTCTCCCGCCATTGGCGCACCTCTTCCGGTGTGATCACATCGATGGAACCACCCTGGAACTGCCCCTGGATGTCCCCCATACTCTCCTCGAGCCACCCCTCCATCTCGAGATAGGCCTCCTTCAGGCCATCTATAGTCTCCAAGTCGGCCTTCCAGAGCCCCCTCTGGTTGGCCTCCAGGAGCCTTCGGCCAATCTCCTCGAGGGCCCAGGGATTATTCTCCTGGAAGAACCTCCTCATCCCCTCATCGAGCACGAAGGTCTCGGCGATGTCATCGAAGATCCAGTCGTCCACCTCCTGTGTCGTGGCCTCCCAGCCGTAGACCCTGCCAACTCTCTTGGAGATGTCGCCAGCGCCTTTGTACCCATGCCGCCTCATCCCATCGATCCACTTGGGGTTCAGGAGCTTGGTCCTAACGACGCGCCTTACCTCGTCTGCGAGGCTTCTTACGCCTACGCGATCCCTATCTCTGGTGTCTCCGTAATAGGCCGAGACCTCCTTTCCCGAGATCTCCCTTGCGGCGCCGGTGAGGCCGCCGTGGGTTCCGAAATAGCAGCAGCACCCGAAGAGGTCGTACTCGTCGGTGACGGTCTTGTTGAATGTAAGATCGACCGTCTTTAGCATCGAGACCAGATCATTGTGGGCCTTCTCCCCGAAGACGCCTTTCCCGTAGGCATATCCATTCCAGTGGACGAAGATCGCTGCAAGGTCCTTATCATCCTCCCATGCCGAGGCGTAGACCGCAAGGTTCACCCCGTTTCCGTAGGTTCCCGGAGCGCTCGCAAAGATCCTTGCAGACTCGCCTCCCTCGATCTGATGCTTTCGAAGGAAGTTCATCTCAGGAGGCTCATCGAGGTTGGAAACCTCTTTGATCGCCCCATCCAGAAGCTCTATGCAGTTGAAGAAGCAGTCCCTAGTGATCCCGCTCACCCTGATCGTCATGTCGATCCTCGGCCGTCCCAGCTCCTCGAGGGGGATGATGCGATAGCCCTTGACCGATCCCGCCTTCCAGATGGGCTCGACCCCTATCAGATGGAGCATCTGGGCGAGCTCTTCTCCGTCCGCCCACATGATGTCGCTTGCCATCCAGAACATGGCCACGTTCTCCGGGAGAGCGCCCTTCTCCTCCCGGTACTTCTCGATCATCGCCTGAGCCAGGCGAACTCCGACCTTCCAGGCGGCCTGGGTTGGAGCCTTTCCCGGGTCTAGCGAGAAGAAGTTCCTGCCCGTAGGAAGTATATCCGGCCTGCCACGAGTGATCAGGCCGGAAGGTCCAGGAGGTATGAAGCCGCCATCAAATCCGTGGAGAAGGCTCCCGATCTCGTCGGAGGATTCGATCCTCGCCGATATATCGATCACCTTCTCCATCTCGGCGCGGATCAGGTCCTCGTTGAACTCCACGAGATCGTCGCCGAGAACCCTCCTCGCAGCTTCTGGACCTTCGCCTGCGAGAAAGGCGGATATCAGCTCCTTTCCCAGCCGATCCAGGCGAGCTGGGTCTCCTGGAAGGTCGAGGCCCAAGAGTCGGGAGACGACGTTGCGCATCTCGGAGTCAAAGCGCAGTATGGAGTTGATGAACTCCGTTCGCCGAATCCCCACTGGCCTCTCCCCAAAGATGTGCATGCCGTCAGGGATCTGGGTATTGTAGATCTCGGTGATCTTGTCGTGAGAGCGCTCCAACACCGCGTCGAATGGGGTCTCCGCATCGATCATCCCCTTGAGGCCGATCTCCTCGGAGAGGTTCAGCCTCTCTAAGAGATCTAGTATCATATGCTCGAGGGCATGGGCGCGGGCCTTATCGCTTGCCTTCGTCTTGTTGTACTCCGCGATCCTATCCTCGAGCTCCAACAGGTCGCCGTACAGGCCGCTTTCCGTCATGGCCGTCTGCATATGATCGACCAATACGGCGTAGCTCCTCCTCTTCGCAATCGTCCCCTCCGGGGGGTTGTCGGCGTTGTAGATGTAGAGATGGGGGAGATCGCCTATGACCACGTCGGGAAGGCAGCTATCCGAGAGGGCGACCGACTTTCCCGGAAGGAACTCCAGGTTTCCATGCGTGCCCACGTGGACTATCAGATCCGCCCCGAAGACATTCTCAAGATATCTATAGGTTGCGAGGTATTGATGAGGCGGCGGAACCTTAGGATCATGTAGGATGCGACAGACCTGGCCGTCGCAGCGCGAGCCTGCGCAGCCTCGCTTTGGCTGGACCCCTACAGTTGCGCATCCATAGGAGACGCCTGTGACCACGATCTTTCCCTGATGGACCATGGCAGGAGGAACGCCGTCGACCTCTTCTCCCGGCGGCTCTCCCCAGACCTGGATCATGCTGGACTTGACCGTGGGGGGCAGCTTATCGAACCAACTTAGATATTCCTCAAGGCCCACGAAGGCGAGCGCTCCGCCCTTCTCCACGGTCTCCTCGATCGAGGTCCATCGAAACTCGGATATGGCCTTCCGTTCCATGATCGTCTCGATGAGCTCCTTTCCACTCTCGGGAGGGTTCTCTATGGCGTAGCCAGCATCCTTCATGGCGTTGAGGATCCTCGCTGTGCTCTCCAAAGAGTCGAGATGAGCTGCGCCGCCAACGGTTGCCTCTGCAGAGGCGCAAGGGTTGTTGTGCAGAATGAATGCAACCTTCCTCTGAGAGACCGGCTTTTTCGCGAGTGTTATCCATCTTCCAACGCGACGTGAGATCTTCTTTTGCCTGTCGGAAACAGGCCGGTGCCTCTCGAACTCGGCCCCATCCACGCTATCGGTGGTGGCAACGCCCAGGAGGATCGGATCGATGACGCCCTCGAACTCCGGCATGGCAACGCTCCATCCAACCTCAGCGCTGCTCATGCCGTGAATATCCTCCCTCCACATCTCCTCGGTCGAGTGGTAGACCGTGAGGGGATGAAATACCGGAATATCCAGCTTTGCCAGGACCTCCCTGGAAGCCTCGACATTTCCCGAATGAAAGAGCGATTGCAGGTTGATGAGGGCATCCACCTTTCCCGAGAAGAACTCCTCGACGACCTGGCCGCTCGACTTTGCGCCAAGCTCGCTATCGCCCATGCCAAAGCAGAAGGCTGGAAGCACGCCTAAGCCCTCCGCCTCGAGCTCCTCGATGAGGGCGTCGACTATCTCCAAGTCCCCATTTGCCCAGTAAGTTCGAAAGAATAGAACCCCTACCCAATGAGGCCTGCTATCCCCATACCAGGCCAGATAATCCTCCACATCGGAAAATGCCCTATTTGCACGCGGGTGGTACAGCCCCTGCCAGAGCCCTTCTTCCGGGGGATCGTAAGCGCAGTCCTTGCCCAGAACCTCGCAGACGAGGTATTTAAGCATGTTCTTTATATTATCGAGGCCGCCATATACTACATAGCGATTTACCTGCAAGACGCAAGGAAGGGCTACGTTGGATGCTGCCCAGTGGGAAGAGTCCCTGCCAAACGCTATGATGGGAAGGGAGATCCCCTCCAAGCCATCCATTATATCGTCCCAGTAACCCTCATGAGATGGATGAAGGAGGATCAAGTCGGCCTCCCTCAGCGAGTCGATGCAGGATTCGAGCGCTCCCGTCTCCTCCAGGCCATTTGAGGACCATGCCTTGATGTCCAGCCCGAGATCTCGGCCCGCCTGGAGGAGGAGCGAGATGTCGCTCGCCCATGTCACCGCCCGGATCTTCATGCCCTCCATCCTAAGTCCTCGCTTCTGGGTAGGCGAATACCCCCTCGCTGCTCAGATCGAGATCAAGTCCCTGATACGAGGAGAGGTAATCCTGGTAAGTCCCCCTCGGGTTCAGGTTTTCGAAGAGCTCGGGATGGAAGAGCTCTGCCAAGTAGCCGAGGCAGAAATAGAACCTTGCAGCACCCCTTGTGGAATCCCAGGTGATTACGTAGACCTCGCCAGCCTTAACAGCGCTCGTGTTCTGCAGCTCGGCACGGTCCATGATCTCATCCCTGATCTCGATTAGGCCGGAGATATCGGTGATATCCATATCGATGCCCGACGGTGAAGGATATTTGTACTTGATTATGATCTGGGGATCCCTCCTCAGGACCTCCTCAGGATCTATCTCCTGCGAGTAGTCGATATCCGAGAAGATGTTAGCTCCACCAGCAGCCTCGATCAGCTCGTTGTGGCCGTGTCCCGCTCCGATTGTGGAGTATGTCTTGCCACCGCCAAAGTCGGTCTCCATGTAGACCCGAGGCCGGTTCTCTTCCGGGATGGAGCTGACCCTGTCTCGGATTGTCTCGACGTTGGAGTTGAAGAAATCCAAGTACTCCTCCGCCTCGGCCTCCTTTCCCATGATGCGGCCCATCTTCATGACCTCATCTCCGTATACGGAGATCTTGTTGAAGTCCAACCTCACAACCGTGATATCCGTCCTTTCAAGCAGGTCATCGAGCTCTGAAGGCTTGGGACTGCTGCAATAGGTGAAGATGATATCGGGGTGGCAGCTCAGGATCGCCTCGATATCTGGAGAGAATGATCCTCCGACGTTAGGATGAGATGTAAACTCGGGGTAGAGGATGGGGTCCTCAAGGACGTACTTGCTCACCCCAACGACCGCGCTCTTTGCTCCCAGGGAGCGAAGCGTGTCAAGCGACTCGGTGGAAAGGGCGATGACGCTCTCCACCGGACCTTCTATTGTGATCTCCCTTCCCGAGGAGTCAGTGAGGTTGAAGGGATAGCCCACCTCCATATCCGCTGAAGCCGCCGCCATGGAGAGGAGGGCTATGCCCAAAATGGACAAGACCATGTTGGTCATACCAAACCTGTAATTTTTCATACTATGACACCTCTGATCTGCAATTTAGAGGGCCATATTAATAAATATTTCGCAAAAAGTCTTAAATTTTAATTGGTATTATAATGATGATATTACTTCTAGCCAGCGCTCCTCCCGTTTAGGGATCTCATGGGTACTATGTACGGCTTGTCCAGATCCTTCACCACCAGCGCCTCTACGCCATAGACGGTCCTTATGAGTTCCTTGTTGAGCAGCGATCTGGGATCTCCAGCAGCGTAGATGCTCCCACCCAAGAGCACGGCAAGCTTGTCTCCGAATCGGGAGGCCAGGTTGAGGTCGTGTATGGCCATCACCGCGGAGATCCCCTTCTCCTTGACGAGATCCCTCACGATCTCGAGCACCTCGAGCTGGTGTTTCATATCCAGGTTGGAGGTAGGCTCGTCGAGGAGGAGGACTTGCGGCTCCTGGCAGATGGCACGGGCGATGAGAACCTTCTGCTTTTGTCCCCCGGAGAGCTCGTTGAAGTCCTTCATTGCTAGGTCGTCGAGGTCGAGCAGATCAACGATCTCTGCCACCTTATCGAGGTCGCTCTCCCCTACCCTCCAGCCCATGTAAGGCCTTCTGCCCATCAGAATGATGTCGAAGACCGTTGTGGAGCTCGAGCTCGTATTGGACTGGGGGACGTATCCGATGAACCGGGCGATCTCCTGACGGCTCATCTCCCCGATCTCCCGACCGTTGAGGAGGAGGCTTCCCTTGGGCTTCAATATCTGGTCGATGCATTTGAGGAGGGTTGTCTTTCCAGAGCCATTTGGGCCGACGAGGCCCAAGACCTCGGAGCATCTGACCTCCAGGTTAAGGTCGTCGAGGATCTTTCTGGAACGATAGCTGAAAGAGAGATCGCTTATGGTGATTTTGACCATTACCAGAACTCCTTCCTTCGTCTCAGGAATAGATATATGAAGAAGGGAACGCCCAAGAACGAGGTCATTATTCCCACAGGCAATATGACCGGGGCGAGGATCGTCCTCGCTATCGAGTCCGCGCCGAGGAGCAGTATCGCTCCGACAAGGGCTGAAGCCGGGAGGAGGAAGCGATGGTCGCCGCCCACAACCATCCTCGTTATATGAGGGGCAACGAGGCCTATGAATCCTATGGTCCCCGTAAAGCAGATCACAGCCGCCGTGATCAAGGATGCGAGCATCATGCAGATCACCCTCGTCCTCTCGACGTTGACCCCCAGGCTCTTCGCGGTCTCGTCTCCCGCGCCCATTGCGTTGATGTCCCATGACTTGAGCAGGAGATATGGTAGGCAGAGGACGGTCACCGCTGTTACGATCTTGACCTTGTCCCAGGAGGATCGGCCGAGGCTGCCCATCATCCAGAAGACGACCTCGTGTACCTGCTCCGACTGGCCCACGTACTGGAGAAAGGAGGTCATGGCCGAGAAGAGGTACATGATGGCAATCCCTGCGAGGATCATGGTCTCCGGCGTTATCCCCTTGTATTTGGCTAGGCCATAGACAGTTAAGGATGCGAGGAGGGAGAAGACGAACGCATTGCCTATGATCAGGTACTCCCCGCCTACGAAGCCCGCGCCCATGATGATCGCAAGCGATGCACCAAAGCCTGCGGCCGATGCTATCCCGAGGGTGAAAGGGCTTGCCAGGGGATTCTTGAGTATCCCCTGCATCGCAGCCCCGGCGATGGCGAGCCCCATCCCGGCCACTATCCCCATGATTATTCGATGAAGCCGAAGGCCCCAGACGATGGTCTCGGAGAACCAGGTGCTATGGAAGTACTGGGGAAGGAACTTGGCGAGAATCGCCGTGTAAACCTCTTTTACGCTTAGGTTGGCCGAGCCCAGAGTCGCCGCAACGCCTGCCAAAGCTACGATGATCAACACGGACAGCGTTATGAAGAGGACCTTCCTGCCAACGAACTTGGCATACTCCTCCTTGAGCCGACCTCTGTTACGTTCGCGATCCTTCACCATGCCAAAGGTTATCGCCATTCATTCCCGCTCCGGCACCTCATGGACCTCTGAAGCTCATCTCTCGCCCTGGCCTGCCCCGGACTTTCCCAGAAAGCAGCTCGTAGTATGATGATCAAGCTCCCATCTGTGGGTAGACAAGGGTCCTGTCCCCGGAGAATGTCAAGCCCTTCATCTCCAAATACTCCTGATATACCCCATCCGGATCGAGGTCGGCCTCTGGATGGAAGAGCTTTGCCATACATGTCATTCCAACAACGCTATCGAGCCCATAGAGGATGTTTCGATAGATTATCCATACGCGGTCTTGATCGATAGCGGGCACAGCAGCCGCTCCAGGGCGATCCAGTATCTCGTCCCTGATCTTGGATAGGTCTATCGACTGGAGGGAGACACCGCTCTCCCATCCTAGGTTCTCTGCAGTGCTGGCCTGGAGTATTACCTCGGGAGATCTGCTGATCACGCTCTCCCAGTCGGTTGTATACGACTCCTCCGATATATCGCCGAAGATGTTCTCCCCGCCGGCATCGCTGATGAGGTCGTTGATCTCCGCGGAGGCGCCGTTGGTCTTCAGCTCGCCAATCCCCTTG
Organism: Methanotrichaceae archaeon; assembly: GCA_016927425.1. Lineage (GTDB taxonomy): Archaea > Halobacteriota > Methanosarcinia > Methanotrichales > Methanotrichaceae > JAFGMR01. The sequence goes on from JAFGMR010000008.1 coordinate 16,359, forward strand.
GGCTGGGTCCTCTCGAAGTAGACTAGAGGATCTGGCTCACCGCTTACTGCATCGAGAACCTCTTCTCGCTTTTCCTGGCGCCAATCGAGGAAGGCCTGAGCCTCGCCATCCCTCCCAAGTATCTCGCCCAGGATCTCCATCTCCCCCTCAATGGTTTGATCCTTGTAGAGATTAAGGCTCACAACTGCTATTCCGCCAAAGGGAGCAAGCCCCGCTTCAACCGCATCCACCCCGTAGGACTTCCCGCCGCTCGTCCCCGAAGGATAGCAGATAACGAGCATATTAGGGACGATGGAATCCCCGCCGGACAAGGCGATCTCGGCGATCTTCTCGAAGTCGAACTCGCTCCATGTCCCCACGACCTCGCAGTCCTCAAGCTCCGGGTAGTACCAGCCGCTCTTCTTGATCGTGTCGACGACTCCAACGATACGGTCCGATGCTCCGAGGATCTCAACCGCCTCGGCAGCGTCGGAGTTGAGCACGATTATCCTCTCAACGGGCATCGGAATTGTAACATCCCTTCCCGCCGAGTCGGTAATCGTTATGGGATAGTCTGTACCGGATGCTCCGGCCATCCATAATGACAGCCACAGAACTGCAACAAGGCAATATCGCGCTCCTTTCATAACATCTCCTCATCTCATACTCAACACATATGACTTCGCAAACTATAATGCAGTTTTATTGATAAACATTTCGCCTAATGTATGAACTAATCGAAAACTGATTATCTACTTTTATTTTAAAAAAAATAGATGGAGGGATGATCGAGTGCCCTTTTAGCCGCTATTATGCCCAGGCCTTGAAGGGTTCATCGCCCTCATCTAAGCCGTACATATTCGCACGAGAGGTCTTCAAGCAGGTGCAGTCGAAGATGCGTATCTGATCGCCCCATTCCTTATCGATACCTTTGCCGTAGGCTAATAGACCATCAAAGCCGCCGGAGCAGCAGGGCAACCAGTCGTCATCATGCGATGATTTGCTCTTTGAGGCATCGACCTTCATCTTCTTCTGGATCTTGAAGTTGCCCACGAAGTCCTCATCCACCTCAATGATGGGGTTCTTCCAGCCCTGGTCCTTGAAGGCAGAGGGTGTTGAGAAGAGTGTTCGGGTCTGGAGCTCGCCGATATGGACCGTTCCCATTGTGACCTCGTCCTCCAGATCCATGCTTGTGAGGCCCTTGCCGTCAGCGGTCTCAGTCGGCCCGGTGCAATTTATCTCGACCTCAAGATCTCCCCTAAATGCCCTTGCGTACTCCACTTGATGGTGCATCATCGTGGCTTCCTGATAGCTCTTGGCAACCGTCTTGTCCTTGAGAAGGGAGTTGTAGGTGACCGGATGCGCGGCATACCAGCCCGTTCCATAGGGGAAGCTGAACGGTGCCTGGACGTCGTCGCTCTGCTTGGTCATGGTGATGAGGCTGTTCGCACCCTTCGGCTTATTCACCCAGCCACCAAATTCGTCAAGGACGTAGTATTTGCTCGATGTCTTCTGGAGGGAGTGCAGCTTCTCCGCCTCGTCGAAGATGCCGCTTCCATGGGAGTATTGGTCCAAGGAGAGGTTGTTGGTATCTATCTTCTGGTAGACCATCACATATCCCTCCCCCTCGACGTCCTGCTCGAGCTCGTGATCGTGCTTCAGCGCATACTTACCGGGATTGAAGTCGTACTTGCCTGCGCATGATAGCCCTGTGACCATCATAAGCAGAAAGAGCACAACACCAACCATATAAGTCCGTTTATGAGATCTCATATTCATCTCCGTTCCCCTTTGAATCTACAGATTCGAGGCGGACGTAATCATATTTAATCCTTTTTAGACTAACATTAATAAATAATAATACCTCATGGTAATTGCGTAATAATAAGCATGATAAAAACTGGCCATCCGTGGAGAGGAGGTTAGCATTTGATGGTGGAAAAGTGCCCATGACGGAACTGATCGATGACGTTTTTTGGATCAAGAGGATTGCAAAGTGATTGGTTATCACATCATAAAAATATTTTTATTATACAATAAAATAAGCGAAGAGATGGCAGGACCTCCTTCAATTAGCCCTGCCCATAGGAGATCCTTCTACATCCGAAGGATTTACACTTCGACCGTTCAGGTCATTGCCATAAGCTCGAGGCGAACCCGATCCTCATCGCCATCCTGGCTTGATTCCATGATCTCGCCTTCAACCGATTCATCGGGTGTGAACGAGAGGGTGAGCTTACGCCTCTTGCCCTGGGTCAGCTTGATATGCCTCGGATCCAGATCGACTGCCCGCTTCATAACGCTAATCACAGTAGTCTTGTTTAGGCCGAGCATCTCCACAAGGTCGCTTGTGCTGTACCTTCCTGGCCTTTCGCTCATCAGCTCGATGAGGGTATTGGCATGGGTATCCAAGGCTCGACTCTCCGTCCCGTTGCCGGACGTCTGTGACTGCGAGCTTGCCCTTCCCTGTCTCGCCTTGAGCTGGCTCTTGAGATCCGCAACCTCTTTGGATAATCTGTCAACTTGATCAATGAGCCTCCCCAGCAGCTCGACATCCCTCTGCTTCGCGCTCAGCATCTCCGACATATGTTCGACCGCCATGATCATTGCGATCATGGATTGCTCCTCTTTCAGCTTCCGTTCTGTATCCGCGGCCTTCGATTTATATAGCTCTAGCAGCTCTTCGAACATCTATCCTATACTCCTTCATGGTAAATTACGATCCCATTCTTCAAATCGCCATCGCATTCGCGCTCTAATCGTCTAAAAGACCAACCGTTAGTTTTTCCAATTCTACTATAAATACTTATGCATTAAAGAGCGCAGCGTGCCAAGTGTATGAAGGCCGGAGATGGCGAATGAGGCATCATTCCCCTCATGCCCCGGTTGCCAACCTCTCGCTGACATTCACCCAGAGATGGAGATCCCTGTAAGGCGCTGTGAAATTCCCCTCCTTGTATAGGAGGAACTGCAGCTTCTGCCCATCTCCGATCCGATTGATCCTGTATCTGACAGGGTGCTCCCAGGTCTCGTTATGCTCCAGCGTCATGCCCTTTTCGATGAAGGTGTAGTTGTCCAGGTCCATCTCCATGGTATAGTTAACGATCGAGTACTCATGGTTGACAACGCCGACTATGACGGTGCTTACGTTTCCAGAGCTGACCTTTGTGGGGTAATCGTAGGCCATCTTCCCCGGCCCCAGTATGTAGAACTCGGTGAACTTCTCCCCCTGTTTAGGAGTCACTATCACGTAGACCAACGCAGAGACCGAGAGAATTATGGAGAGAACCAGCAATACCGTCAAGGCCTTGTCGATGCGGCTTGCCTGGGAGGTCTTCATCTCCTCGATCAAAGACGCCATAGATTCTCTAAAAGGAACCCTGAACCGCTCCGATTCAGGGAGCTTTTCCCGCCGCCAAAAGGCCCCCAAGGCACAACCAACTGTGAAGACTGCAAGGGATACGACGACCGGGGTAAGCCTAATTCCCCAGGGGGTGTAGTTGAGGCCTAGGCCGATCAATGGAACTACTGCTATGCTCAGCCCAAAGGAGAGGGCCACCCTCTCGATTCCATCCAGATCATCCTTGCGAGGAAAGAGGGCGGCGATGAGAACGTAGCCGGGAAGAAAGAGTACCATGGCAAGTCCCAGCGGGACCCTTACTGGAAGAGCGGATAGGGCTGGAATCAGCGTAAAGGCAAGTGTCAAGATCGCAAAGAGGATCGTCGCAAGAAGGTCCGCAGGCAGATGCTTTTCTGTTATGTACTTCAACTCCACCGGAATAAATAGATCGAACGGCGGGTCGGGTCCAGCACCCACTGCACAAATCCTCCTCTTTCAGGCATCTCTGCCCCTAGGAGATCTGCGCATCCAATGAAGAGGAGGGTCGAGGCGATGGAGAATGACTTCAATTGGCTACCTCCAGCCCAACCTGAGAAACTCCCGCTAGCTGCATATCCTCCGTCACCGCAAGGCATGTCAGGATGTACGATCCCTCCTCCCAATCCCGATCGGTGATAAGGGTGCAGCTTGCCTCTCCCCCTTGCAGATCGGGAAGGGCTATGCCGCTGTTGGGGGGCATCAATATCAGAAGATCCATGAGGACTGCCATGGAGATATTATCTGCGGAGATCTCCCGAGAGTTTCCATCGATCTCCATGGTCGCGTTCATCCCGCAATCGCCCGAGACGAGTGAGAGGCTGGAGTTGTCGTAAGCCGCGTTCGATAGGATGACTGCCACGATCAAAAGGGGTCGAGCGAAGGATCGCTCCGGCAAAGTGACCTTCACTGAGATATCATCGCCTGGGGAGATGCTTTTTGGAGCATCCACCGAGAGGGGCAGCTCGAGCACCAGCAGGGGCATGGCGGATATCGTATGGTTCTCGGCAGAGGCAGTCAGCGCATAAATGCCTGAGCCTTGATCGGGCAGGACGAACTCGCCTCTCCCCGATGAGTTGAGATCGATTCTTGCACATCTATCCTGGAATAAGCCCGATTGGAGCGATGAAGCGTTAAGGATCGAGGAGGGATCGAAGTCGGATAGGCAGAGATCGATCGATGAGTTGGCCAATTCCAATGATCCATTGAAGCTGCCGGATATGGCGCTGCCGTTCTGGTATATCGGGTGAAGGTGGCTTGGATAGGTAATATTCATCCCCGAGTAGGCCATTTGTATCTCGGGCAACCTCACCTGATCGGTGCCGTTCATGATAAACCAGTCAGGATGTAGGTCGCCTGCGCACTGGGAGGTTCCCGCCCATAGTATCAGCAGGAGGACGCGCAGCTCAGATCTCATGGTCTCCCTCAACTGTTACGTAATGTATATATCATTTCCCGCGATAGGAGGGGGCGTGGAGCTTTACGCCTGGGCGAGGAAGAGTGGAATGGACCTTATCATACCATTCATCCTGATAGCCGCAGCGGAGCTTTTGCTCTACGCAGGCCATATGCAAGCGGCCATGATAGTACATGGTATAAACCTCGTAGGCCTAGCGCTCGCTGCAGCATATGTGGAGGACAGGTCATTTCAGGCGCTGATGCTGCTTCCACTCTTTCGGCTGCTGAATATCGCAATGCCCGTCTTCTTCAGCCTTACCCTCTACTCCTATGTCCTGGTTTACGCACCCATGTTTCTGCCAGTCATCCTGATACTGCGGGAGCGCAGGTTCACATTGGCGGAGATCGGAGTCAGTAAATCCAATCTGGGATTACTCATACCCCTTGGGGTGGCGGTGGGATTGATGCTCGGCTGGATGGAGTACAACGTGATCCATCCCGAGAGGATCACGCCTGACGAGACCCTGGAGAGCCTCTTTATACTGACGCTGATAATGATAATCTTCGTCGGGTTCATCGAGGAGTTCGTATTCAGGTCGGTGCTTCAGACCGTTCTCGAGGATAGATGGGGCAACCTCAAGGGGCTTATTGGCGCAAGCATCCTATTCGGCCTGATGCACAGCGGCTATCACGTGATGGCCGAGCTATTCTTCGTGACATTCGCCGGGATGGTATTCGGCTACTTCTTCCAGAGGACACGAAACCTCGCGGCCATATCCATAACCCACGGCATAACCAACGTCTCCCTATTCATGATAACCCCGATCAATCCAAGCCCAATCCTGCCAGTAATCTACATAGTCCTTGTCGCGTCGATCATAGCCATAGGCTGGAAGCTCTCGGGAGCGCCCTCAGCCTGGCTATCCGCAAGCCAGGATCGTTGATGTCGCAATAACGATCGAGAGCGCCCAAACCGCAAGTATATTATCCAGAGACCAAGGCTTGAGAATAATATGGCTTTGAACGTCGGGCGTTTCATCGAAGAGGCGATCGCAGAGATCGGCCAGCAGGTCAAGGGCAAAGCGGTCGTGGGCCTCTCCGGGGGCGTCGACAGCTCGGTCTGCGCCGTGCTGGCCAGTCGGGCGCTTGAAGACCGCCTGGTGCCGGTCTATGTGGATAGCGGGCTCATGCGCCAGTTCGAGTCCGAGAGGATCGAGGAGATCTTCAGCCACCTGGGACTTGTTCGCGTCAACGCCGAAGACCGCTTCTTGAACGCCCTCCATGGGATTATCGATCCCGAGGAGAAGAGAAAGATCGTAGGGGAGACCTTCATCCGCGTCTTCGAGGAGGAGGCCAGGAAGGTGGGCGCCGAGTACCTCATTCAGGGGACGATATATCCCGACAGAATCGAGTCGGAGGGAGGCATCAAGTCCCACCACAACGTAGGCGGGCTTCCCCTCGATATGGAGTTCGCAGGTATTATCGAGCCGCTTCGCGACCTCTACAAGGACGAGGTCAGGGAGGTTGCAAGAGCCCTCGACCTTCCCATGGAGATAAGCGAGCGAATGCCCTACCCAGGCCCGGGCCTTGCGGTGCGGATAGTTGGAGAGATCAACAAGGAGAAGCTCGCAGTCGTAAGAGCGGCAAACACCATAGTCGAGCATGAGCTCGAGGAGCACAATCCTTGGCAGGCCTTCGCAGCCGTCCTCGGCATGGGAACGGGCGTGAAGGGCGACAACCGCGTCTACGGCTGGGTGGTCGCCGTCCGGGCGGTCTCTTCGCGCGATGCCATGACAGCCGACGTTCTTGAGCTTCCGTGGAGCGTGCTGCGGCGGATCTCCTCTCGGATCACAGGCGAGATCCCGAACGTCTCAAGGGTGGTATACGACCTCACGCCAAAGCCACCGGGAACGATCGAGTTCGAATAAAGACCGAGAATAAAGATCTTCATGCCACAGCTCCTCCTCGTCATGAAGATAGATCGGCATTTTCGGACAAAAAAA
>JAFGMR010000032.1 GCA_016927425.1 Methanotrichaceae archaeon
CTCATCAGCGGCAGCCTGTGCAGCAGCAGCCTCATCAGCGGCAGCCTGTGCAGCAGCAGCCTCATCAGCGGCAGCCTGTGCAGCAGCCTGGTCAGTTACTGTGGACACCGGAGGGATTGTGGATTCCACTGGCGGGACCGGCGGTGCAGCTACCCTGTTAGCAAGGTTGAAGGAGTACCTGTAAGGGGTAACCTTTAGGGAGTACTGGTAAGGCTTTCCGGTGCCGATGGAGTAGGCGGGCTTCCTCTCGGCCGTGTATGCCCCGGCAGCAAGCTCGTGGGCAGGCTCTCCAGCAGCTATCGAGAACTGAGGCCTTGCCTCAGCGCCGATGGAGAACGGATATGGACTATTCTCGGACTTGATCGTGTAGCCCGTGGCGGGCAATATCATGATCGCAGCCAGCAATAATGCAGCTGAAATCGCTAAAATCCCTCTCTTCATCTGATCCTCCTCCTATACACCAAACATCGTGTCATATGACTGTATCTTGAACATTCTCCCTTTTGAGAAGAACTATGGGCCTACTCTAGTTATTCTTCATATAAATAGACTTTCATGGCGGAGGATTGTCCCAGATCCCATCGCCGCTGGGCGAATTATGGGGGATCATCCATGCGGAGCCCGTTCGGATATGAGGTGAGAGCCATCGCAAGCAACCGTAGAGTGCACGCCCTCCCGGCATGCGGAGAATGTGATGCCACGGCTGCGGCAGGCAGAAGCAACCCTTCCAAGGATTGCATGCCTCATCTTCTCTGGAAGATAGCGAGAGCCGCCTACGCGCTCGATAAAGAGCGGACTTAATGCCCCCATCACACTAGGAAAGGCGGAGGAGATCCTCAAGAAGTTGTCCCCACGGGCCTTGTAGGTGGAAGATACGATGTGAGATGCCCCCGCCCTTGCTACAGCCTCCACCAAATCCTCAATCTCATCCCCGTTAATGCCAGGAATTATGGGATCTATGCGAGCAATCACGGGAATCCCGCCATCGCTCAGCGCCTCTATCGCCTCGATGCGCCGTGATGGGCCAGGCGCCCCCGGCTCCAGCCTTCGCGCCAGATCTTCCTTGAGAGTGGTCACGGTCAGGCTTACAGATGATCTCGCCCCTCGAAGGATATCGATATCCCGCCTCACAAGGTCCGACTTGGTCACGACCTGAATTCTTAGATCCGCATCGGCAAGAAGCCCCAGGCAGCCGCGCGTAAGACATAGTCGAGCCTCCAATGGGGGGTATGGATCAGAGCTGAGGGAGAGGGCCACAAGATGATCCTCGGAGAGCCTTCGAACCTCACGCCCCAACCGCTCCAATAGATGGGCTTTGGGTCGACAGTCGAAAAACCTTGGAACATAGGAGGATGCATAGCAGTAGAGACATCCATGAAAGCAGCCGGTATAGGGGTTCAGGCTGAGCTTTGGCGGGCAGGTACAGAGAGGGCTTTTCCAAGGGTCGAAGGGACGAAGCAACAAGCGATCAGCCCCGTTTCTACCGATCGAGGGCCGCGAGCAAAATCGCCCTAATCCTGGGGCGAATCGCGTCGCCTGACACGCCATTTACGCTATCCATTGCGCCTCCCTTTTCCCGCCATGTGGTGATACGCGACTCCATCCTCGGCTTGCAAGACGGTTGCAAAGATGGCCCGGCCAGATGAGCATACCAAGGAGTCGCCCCCTGTGGCACCAGGACGGTATGACGATTGGGGATCGCGCATAATCAGCCCAGCGAGGCCGATCTCCATCACATTGGATAACAGCTCAACTACCTCCTCGGTACGGGTGATATCCCTCGTTTCGGCCAGCGAAAAAGGAGGATAGGGCAGATCCTCTGCGGGGGAGAGAAGGGCTCGAGCCTCCTCCCAGCGCCGGGAGAAGGGCAAGGATATCAGGTCCCTTCCTTTGAGCAGCAGGAGATCGGCTACCTTGATGGAAGGAGCGATGCTTGAGTGCCTGGAATTTCCATTTAAGAAGCTGAGAAGCTCGCCTTGCCCAATCAAGCGGCCGTCTTTGAAGCCTAGCAACTCCCCGACGAAAATGGTTCCTTGTGGCAAAGTGAGTATATCATCCTCGATCGCCCGAAGAACTCGAGATATGTCTCTGAGACGACCACTGTAGGCCCGAAAGCCCCCCCTGTGCAAATGAAGCTGGACCCTCAACCCGCCATAGCGAATCTGATAGAGCCCAGGGGAAGGCGGCTCCTTTGCCCGTCTACTAGGAACCATGAACCTCACGGGGATCTCGGGAGTGACTTCCACCGCGCGCCCATCCCGGAGGGCAAGGGCCAGAAGGCCCATCTCGGGGAGAAGCTGATAGGCCTCCTTGGCGCTGGCAGGATCCATTCCAATAGCAAGGGCGATCGCGTGGCAGACAAGGGAGGGGCCAAGGCCGACCCTCATATTACCATCAAGCGTCCGCGCGATGTACTTGCCCTCCAGAGGGGTTGCCTCCAAGAAAAGCCCCCTCAGGATGGCTGACCTCCTGCCCCTGGAGCTTCTTCCGGACTGCCTGGATATCTGGGAAAGAGCCTTGTAGACGTCCATGGCGGTCAAGGACTGGGAGGAAAGGACGCTCTGCGATCTTTTCTCGATGGCTTTCTCCGCGACCGCCCCGACCTCTCCAATATCCCCCTGCAGGTCGCTGACGAATCGTGTGCCGGCGAGCTCCTCGAGTGCGTCCATCACGGCCTCGATGCCTGTGCCCATCTCCCGCCCCGCCCAAGATGGCCATAGCTCACCCATAAGAAGCCTGATTGACGGACAGAGCTCCCCCTCATCCAGAGACGAGACCAGCTCCGTGACGGGCTGAATCTTCTCCCGTCTGGAGGCCGCCCTAGAGGCCGATTCCAAGGCCTCTGCTATCGAGGTGTAGGCGATCATCCGGACCGGGCATATATTATGCTTCTCAGGTCGTTGACTCCATCGACCAGCTCCAGGATAAGGGATTCCATCTGGAGCAAGAAAGGCTCGGTGAACTCGGTCGTGATCGCTCCCGGCGCTGAGGCGGCGATGAGCCGGTCGTGTTCGAGAACCCTCAAAGAGTAACGCACCTTGTGGCTGGGAATTCCAGTTAGCTCCGCCAGCTTGAGGATTCCTATTGGCTCGTTCTCGATGACGCATCTAAGCACGATCAAGTGACGTCTCAACATCTCAAGCTCGCCTGCCACTTTCTCCGTCAACATATGATCACTTCCTGGAAACGACCTATATGGGAATAATAATATCGGCCCCTTATAATAGCATCGATTGACATGGCATGTGCTACCACGTGCCATACGAGGGCAGAAGGGGGACCTTTTGCGACGTCGAACGGGAGGAGAGCCCCCCGCGGGGATTGGGGGATCGCGACCTCAGTAATGGGACCTGCGCCTCAGAAAGTCTATTCCGTGCCTGCTAACCACTTGGCGCGAATCCTCCCGCCCCAGTATCTGAGGAGAGGAGACGCCTGTTACAACCAGCATTGTGCGAATGGTATGCTCGAGGCCAGGATCGATCTGAGCCCCCCAAATGATCCGCGCGCCAGGATTGATCCTGTTGTAGACCTCCTCCACGACGACCTCGGCATCTGAGATGGTCATGTCAGCACCGCCGACCACGTTTACGAGGGCGGATGTGGCTCCCGATACATCCACATCCAAGAGGGGGCTTCTTAGAGCCTTCATCACCGAGTCTCGACCCCGCTCCTCACCCTCTGCCTCGCCCAGGCCGATCATGGCGACGCCACCGTTGGACATGACCGTCCTCACATCGGCAAAGTCGAGGTTAATCAATCCCGGCCGCGTGATCAACTCCGTGATGCCCTTCACAGAGCGCATCAGAACCTCATCCGCCACCTTGAAGGCAGCCTGCAAGGGAAGGTTTGGAACGACGTCCAAGAGCCGATCGTTGGGAACGACGATTACAGTATCCGCAACCTCCCTGAGCCTTTTTAGACCGGCCTCGGCGTTGGCCATCCTGATCGACCCCTCTGCGCTGAAGGGCAATGTGACTATTGCTATTGTCAGGGCGCCGACCTCCCGCGCCGCCTGGGCAACGACGGGAGATGCACCTGTTCCCGTGCCGCCCCCAAGTCCGCAAGTGACGAAGACCATATCCGTCCCCTCGACAGCTGCCCTTATCTCCTCGATATCCTCTTCAGCGGCCTCCTCTCCGATGGCCGGAAGGCTTCCCGCCCCCAGGCCCCGCGTTGTTCGCCTGCCTATCAGAAACCGACGGTCAGCATTTATGTGCAGGAGATGCTGTGCATCGGTGTTGATGGCGTAGAGCTCCGCCCCCTGGATGCCGGCCTCGGCCAAACGATCGATCGTGTTAGAGCCACCGCCACCACAACCCACTACCCGGATTACCGTGGTCAGCTCCTCCAGCACCGAGACCAGCTCCTCATCGCTTCTAATCATGCTGGAAGGCTCCGCCCGAACATCCAGCTCCGCCCGGCTTAGTGCTTCATCGATGATGGACTTCATCCCATCCCCTCTTAATTTATTGTCAGTCCATTCTAGTAATCTATAAGTATATAGATCTTTTCATAGAGAATGTGGCGGTTCAGTGAAAATTTATTTAGGGATTTGGAGAAGGGTAACAAAAAGGGGGGGGGATCCATCCCCAGCGCAAGCTTAGATAAGATGCCTTATGACTTCAGCTCCTTTAGCCTCTCGATTCGCTTCATGACCTGCTCGGACTCCCGCCTCTTCTCCTCCTCGATATGCTGTATGATCTCCTCCAGGCCCCTATCTAGCCGGTATATTCGATAAGGCCTCCCTTTTCCCGGGTTCTTTTCATCTCTTTCAGAGATCCATTCAAGATCACGAAGCTCACGCATTGCGATGCTGACCTCAGGCTGCCTCAAGTCAGAGCCGATCTCGATCTCCCTTGACGTCGCCTCCTCCACCCCTGCGAGATATGTGAGCACCTTGGCCACATTCCTCTTGAGGCCTATCTTCATGAGAATGGATGCGAACTCTTCTCTCTCAATATTGAGGGCAGTCACGGGTATCTTCCTCACACAGGTCACCATAACCCGTAGGGTATGAATCAATATATATATGTTTCGTCAAAATTAATTCTTGAAGACGTACTTGTGTATCATTATATTATTAGCCACCATAAATAGCGAAACAGATATCTAGACCCGCATATATGCAGACAACCATGTCCAATGGGAGGCCGTAAAATGGAAGCGATCTATCTGGAGGATAGCTACGTAAGGGAGTTCGACGCGGTAGTGGATAAGATAGAGGATAGGATAACGAATGGACCTAAAGGAGGAGTATTTCTGGACCGTACGGCCTTCTATCCCGCCTCGGGAGGACAGCCCTCCGACCTCGGGATTCTGTTCGCTAATAAAGAGCGCTACGCCGTCGTTGGGGCTTCATTCGAAGGGGGGCGAATACTCCATCACCTGGATCGGGTTGGCCTGGTGACAGGGGATAACGTCCATGGGACGATCGACTGGGATAGACGCTTTCGCCTCATGCGCAGCCATACCGCCTGCCATATGCTAAGCGCAGTCATTTTTCAGGAGACAGGGGCGAAGATCACCGGCAACCAGATCGACCTCTCTCGGTCCAGGGTCGACTTCAGCCTGGAGCAGTTCGACAGATCGATGATGGGAGAGTACGTGAAGAAGGCAAACAAGATCATGGAGGAAGATCGACCCGTTAGGACTCGCATCATCTCCCGAGAGGAGGCAGCCACCATCCCCGAGCTCGTCAGGCTCGCCATGGATGTTGCCGACCGCGAGGAGGTCCGCATAGTCGAGATAGAGGGGACAGACCTTCAGGCCTGCGGCGGGACGCACGTCGGAAGGACTGGAGAGGTTGGAAGGATCAAGCTCGTCAAGGCGGAGAACAAGGGGAAGGCCAACCGCCGTGTCTACTTTGCCCTGGAGGACTAAAGGATGGATCAGATGGAGCTTCTTGGAAAGAGCCGGGTCAGGGTTGAACACGAGCGAGCGGTTGAGGCAAGCCTGCCCATGATAGAGTGGTGCCCGCTCTTTTGGAAGGTGCGGGGAGTCGAGAGGATCACTGCGGATGCCGCAATGGACAATATGGACTTCAGGATAAAGGAGCACGGAATGTTCACCCCTAGGCGCAAGTTGGAGATGGATGCCTTCGTGGGATTTGGAGCATCAGAGACGATGATGACGGGAATTTCAAGCGGCATCATCCAGGCGGCGGTCACCGTCTGCGACGGTGCTGGCACCGTCATCACCGACAACCCCACCCTCGTCCAGGGGATGGGCGGCTGGATATCTGGTCTCGTCGAGACCGATCCAATCCCGGAGGTGCTCGACGGCATCGCCGCAAGAGGCGGACATGTCCTATCCCCTGAAGACGCTAAAATCGATCAGGTGGAAGGGGCCTACTGGGCTTCGGAGCGGTTCGAGAAGTTCGCAGTAACAGTGGCCGATCTCGCTTCTGCCGAGGCATTGCGAGCCATCGAGGATGAGAGGGGTGCAAGGATTATGATAATCGGGGTCCATCTAACAGGAATAGATAGGAGCGATGCATCGAGGCTGCTCGATATCGCGGATATCGTTACAAGCTGCGCCTCCAAGGAGATCAGGGATCTCGTCAAGCCTTTGATCCAGGTTGGAACTGCAATTCCCCTATTCGGCCTTACGAAGTGGGGAAAGGAGATCCTTGTGGAAAGGGCAAAGGAGGTCACTAGCCCCATCCTCATAAACACAATGCAGCTTCCCGTCCTTCCTCAGGAGAAGCAGCCGCGACCGCTCGTCTGATCCGGCCACCCATCTGATCCGACAGATCAACCAAATCGGCAGCCCGCCTTTTGCTCGAAGGACGGGATGAAGCCGCCGATTCACGGCGGCCCCGCTCCACCGGCTTCAGCACCCCTTTCGAGCCAAGTGGAGCGCCGTCCGGGCTGATGGTGTCGAGGGGAGAGAAAGTCAATCAAGGCCTCGCTACTCCGCAAAAGACCTGCGGGGTCTTCTTTTGGAGGGTCCTCGTTGTTTTATAAGGGTGAATGTATCTCAACCAATTTTAGCCGCGAATAAACGCCAATAATTTCCTTTAAATCTCATGTATTAGAGGTACATATAAGCGCATAATGCGCTTTCATCGAAGTTTGTGCGTGTAGAAGCGGACAATAAGTCCAAGCCCGAATATAAAAGGGAAGGAGAGGGTGCCCCCATCACGGGCAAGGTAGCACCAGTGGGGATCCGTCGCCGACCTCTATCTCCTGCTGGATCTTGGCCTCGCCCACGTAGACGCCACCCAAAACCATTATTGGAACGCTGCTGTAGGAACTCTGGTATCTCGAGCCGATCCTTGCTGTGCCGTGGACGTAGGAGTTCATCTGGTAGACCGATACATTGTCATCCTGATAGATATCGGTGTCCTTGACTAGCTGGCGTATGTCGGAGTAGCTCTCCGAGAAGACCGACCCGACCTCGTAGTTCTTGGCGCAAAGCGCGTTCTTCAGGTCGCTCTCCGAGGGATCAGGGCTGTAGGGCTGGTACTGGAATACACCCCACTCGTTGAAGTCCATGAAGTCGCCGTCGTTTACCGAGTCGTGGTAGACATCTATGCTCTGCCGGCGCGAGACCATGCCACTTCCCCTCGTGCCCACCACAAGCTTCTGCCCGGCAAAGCCGGAATCGGTCTGATATACGCTTGTATCGTCCATGTAGCCGTTTAGGAAGATATAGGAATGCTGGGTGAGGTTCTCCGCCCTCACGACATCCTGTGGCAGCTGGACCATCAATATCAAAAGCACCAGCGGGATCAAAGATCTCAATCTCAACACCTCAAAGCGGATAAACCACTTTCAGGCCCTTCCATAAGTGGCATGGGATATAAATCTGATGCCCTCTGGCCCCTTTCTCAACACGTCCTCCTTCTCCTCCTGCCCAAAGCGCGAATCTGGGAGAGGCGCTCGTCGAGCGACTCCTTCAGCCCGGGCAACGGGACCCCGGAGTATTGGTCCACCCTCGCAGCGATCGCAAGCTTTCCCGCTAGAGCCCGGGAAAGCCTTCCCCTCAGCCACTTTGGCGCCGAGAGGATGGCAGGGTGGCGAAAGATCAGGCCGTGCTTAGGCGATGGTGCCTTTCCCTTCAGATGCTTGAAGAGCGACTTCTCCGCCCCCATCACCTGGATGGCAGACGACGGCATCTCTGAGAGCCGCTTCAAGCCGCCGGCGCGCGAGATCAAGCGCGCTGCAAGAAGGGGGCCTGCAAGCTTCGATAGGTTCGGGGCGAGCGCCAGGGCATGCCTTCCTACATCGTCCTCTAGGGAGAGGCGCCCCTCGCGAAGCGCCAGTATCGACCGGGCAAGCGCCCCTATCCCCTCCTCCGACTGGAGGCGGCCTGCGAGATCCGCGTGCCGGGGGACGTCCAAGCGGAGGCGCGACCATTCGTAGAGCCGTTCCTCTAGGAGGTTTCCTGCTATGTTTAGGTCGTCGAGCGCTTCGATCATCTGGAGCATCTCGGCCTCGCGGTTTGCGAGCAGGTCGAGCTTCCTATGAACGAGGGCGAACGCGACCTCCCTGAGGCGCTCGCGATACTCGGCCTCGTCGTTGCAGAAGCCAGAATTGATCGCAAGGGCAAGGAGGTCCGGCTGGGAGGGAGGCGCGCCCCCGGCAGGCGCGAGCAGGGCCTCCGCCATCTCCTCCGCGGATCCCGCCGGGGTCAGCTTCAGGCTGATGGGATCCACGCTGCCAAACCAGGTTGCGATC
>JAFGMR010000033.1 GCA_016927425.1 Methanotrichaceae archaeon
ATAATTAGCCACGAATGAACACGAATGAACGCGAATTACTTTATGGATTCGTGTTCATTAGTGTGCATTAGCGGTTTTAAATAATTATTAACGAATGAACACGAATTAGTATCCACTTCAAAAAGCAGGGTAAAATGCACATTTGGATCATCTAAATCAAGTGCGTAAGCAGGCATTCGATCTTGAAATGGTGTCAGTTACCCTCTAATTTGAAGCGGATACCATTGTTTGCCAGAAAGCAAATAATAACACTACCATCAAGAATTCAGTATACATATACTTCTTCGAGTTACCCTCTGATTTGAAGCGGATACAGAAGATGCATCAATTCACCCCATCGGATACCATTCCTCTACCCCCAAAACCTCTTCGTCCGCGCGTACTCCCGCTCAGCCTTCAGTATGTCGCGGTAAAACTCCAGCTCCTCGCCCCGCCGCTTCCGTATGACCCGGGCCGCAGTCTCCGGCCCAAGCCCCCGGCTCGCAAGAGCGATGATCGCATCCTTTCCGTATGTGAGGACGAGGTTTGCGTTTCGAAATACCCTCTTCGTCCGCCGCTTTTCCTCAGCCGCCTTCCTCGCCTCCGGCTTCTTCACAACAGAGATCTCCTCCTCCTCCCATGGCTTGAGGGCGGCGATCATCCTGGAGCCGCAAAGCGGGCACTCGGGCCGGTCAGGAACCCGGCTTACCTCCCTTGTTGACTTCCACTTCTTGCAGTTGACGCAAAAGAGGATCACCCGGTCGTGCATGATCCTATTCTTCAACAGATCTATCACAGCTCCGTCAGGCTGGTCAGGCGAAGTTATATCCCTTCCGCCGCCCCGGGCAAGGGCTCCGATGGGGCTAGGGCCGCTTGTCACTAGAGCTAGATCGCCAGAGGCCAGCCTCTCCAAAACATCGCGTGCCCTGGCGAGGTCTAGCCGGTCGTGGTAGATCTCTCGAAGGGCCTCCTTGTACATGGGTGTACCCTCGAAGAAGCCGAGGAGCCGGCTTATGCTCACCTTCTCGTGGTCGATGTCTCGCGAGAGCGCTCCGAACTTCCTTGCGACATGGACCATCTTCCAGCGAAGAAGCGTCGTGTTCTTGAGCGTCATCTCGAGTATCGGCTCGATATGTGTGGAATCGAGGCTGGATATCAGGGATGCCACATCCTCGGCGTAGACGGCCCGCGGAAGCTCAAGAACGATCCTATACGGATCGATCTCTTGAGCCACGCTGCTCCCAAACCTCGCCGAGAGAAGCGCTGTCAGCGCCCGGGCGAGCGCATCGTTTGCCTTGTGGCCAAGACATGCGTGAATGACAATCGTTGCCCCGTCGGCCTCGACGACGAGATGCCGATCGTCAGGTATCGGAAGGCGCGCCTTCATCTGGCGCGAGATCAAGCCTACGTACTCGCTTGCCGCCTGCGCGTCAAGCGGATACCTCTCGATCAAGGCCCTGGCTGCGGCATCCTCGCCCTCGGCCTCGATCTTGCCTGCGACATAGGCCCTGATCCTGCCTACCTCCTGGGCGACCTCGTAAGGCACAGGTATCTCCTCGCCCGTCCAGGACGGGATCTCGCCGCTTCTGTGGATCGGGACGACCTTGATGGTATCTTCGTCGAGCTCGACTATCTCCCAGATCTCGCCCTTGGCAACGAACGTTGCCCCAGGCTGGACGAAGTTTACGACGAAGGCCTCGTCGAGGGTGCCTATCGCCCTCCTGCTGACCATGTCGAAGATGGCGTAGCGCTTCTCGTCTGGGATCATGGAGAGGTTCTCGAAGTAGTACTCCCTACCCTTTCGCTTTCGCGCCATGGATTCGCCCTCCCGACGAAGGAGGCGGTTCTCCTCGATCTGGACCGTTACCTCTTCTACCTCCTCACGCGTGAGATTTCTGAAGGGATACGATCGCGCAATGATCCCATAGGCCCGGTCCAGATCGATATCGCCGAAGTCCAATGTGAGTCCCACAAGCTGGTTTGCGAGAACGTCGGCGGGCTTCTCGTGGATCTCTATCGGCTCGAGCGCTCCTTCGGCGGCCCTCCCCGCAATTGCGCAGGCCTCGGCGATATCGTCGGGGCAGGTTGCAACGATTCTGCCATAGGACGTCCTTCCGATCCCGTGTCCGGCGCGCCCCACCCTCTGGAGAAGCCGGGAGACCTCTCGGGGAGAGCTATATTGAATGACCTCTTCCACGTCGCCGATATCGATTCCAAGCTCCATCGATGATGTGCAGATGAGGCCGTTTAGATCCCCGCCCTTGAAGGCATCCTCAGCCTCGATCCTCGCTTCTGTCGAGAGGCTGCCGTGATGGATGCCTATGGCGTCCCCCATCTGCTTAAATCGGGAGCCCAGGACCTCGGCCGCCTGCCTCGTGTTGACGAAGATCAGGCTCTTTCTCGATCGAACTCTATCTCGAATGAAGCGGATCTGCGAGGCGAGGGCAGGATCGCACTCGAGCTCTCTTGCAAGCGCCGCGTCCGCCTTCGAGGGCGCGGGACTCACCACGCTGAACCGGCTCTGGCGTTTGACGTCCGCCCGTATTATGCGATAGCTGCGGCTAGGGCCCACGAGAAGGCTTGCGACCACCTCGGGAGATCCAACGGTTGCCGAAAGCCCTATTCTCTGAAACTCCCCCGAGACCTCGACGAGCCTCTCCATAAGTACGGCCAGATGAGCCCCTCTCTTGGATGTGGCAAGCTCGTGGACCTCGTCGACGACGACCATACCAACGGTCGAGAGATTCTGGCGGAGGCGCTTTCCCGTGAGCATAACCTGGAGCGTCTCAGGTGTTGTGATCAAGAGGTCCGGAGGCTTTCTGCTCTGGCGGGCACGCTCTGCCTTTGTTGTGTCGCCATGTCGAACCGCCACTGTGATCTTCAAGAAATCCCCAAATTCCTGAAAGCGCCGGAGCATGTCCCGGTTGAGCGCACGAAGCGGCGTGATGTAGAGCGCCTTGATCCCGCGGTCCTTTGATGCCAGTATGTGATGGAAGAGCGGCAGTGCCGCAGCCTCGGTCTTCCCGGTGCCGGTGGGGGCGATGAGGAGGACGTTCTCGCCCGACAGAATTGTAGGAATCGCAAGCTCCTGGGGAGGCGTGGGCTCGGTTATCCCATGAGCCTCGAGCATCCTGCCTATGTCCGGGCTGAGCTGATCGAAGACGTTCACGGGGTTTATCTCCTGTCCTCAGGATATGAATATCTTGCGATGAAATGACGACAGAATCCCACACAGCTGACGTCCATCGACGATTTATATCATCAACCACGAATGAACGCGAATGAACGCTAATATTATCTTTTAATTCGTATGCATTTGCAGTTCCCTCCAAGGGATTATATGCCGCTTTAAAGAGGGCTTAGGCGTGCCGAAGTTGATAATAAGTCAAATCGCAAATGGATCAAGAAGTGCATCAGGAGGAGAGGCACGAGAGGCTACATGAGAGGGGGAGTGAGCGGTTATATGAAAGGATTTATGATAGATTCTAAAATTGCAGACATGGCTTGTTGCATGAAGGGCAGCTTTTGGCGCCCTCTGGAGGGCTTGATATGCAGGTCTCTGTGATCGGGGGAGGCTTATGCTCAGAGGAGGTCGCCCGATTAGCGAGGGAGCTTGGACGAAAGATCGCCGAGAGGGGGCATGTGCTTATCTGCGGCGGCCGAAGCGGCGTGATGGAGGCAGCCTGCCAGGGCGCGAGGATGGCTGGAGGGATCGCGGTGGGCATACTTCCAGGATCGCGGGATGATGCAAATCCCTACCTCGATGTGATGATCGACACCGGCATGGGCATCGCCCGAAATGCGATAGTTGCCCGAAGCGGGGATGTGGTCGTTGCCCTTCCGGGCGGAGTTGGGACGCTATCTGAGATTGCCATTGCGCTGAAGATGGGCAGAACTGTCATAAGCCTCGATAGCTGGGATGTCCCCGGCGTTATGGCTGCGGCAAGCGTGGAGGAGGCAGTGTATATGATCGAGAGCGTGTGCGGCTCCAATCGATGACTAGCGCGGCACTTTGCGCTGAGGCACAGCCTCCCCCTTCATGCGGACTTCGGCGGCTCAACGTGAATCGATCGAAGCAGGTTTGCGGTCTCGGCAAGCGGGAAGGTCGAGAGAAGCCTGCAGTTGGTCCGCCCCTCGAGGGCCCCCTCCTCGGTCGTTCCGTCGGGGGAGTAGCTGGCGCAGTAGAGGACTTTGCCCGATGGGAGGAGCCCTCCGCCGAGAGCGCCTTGATGGGCGTCTATGATCTCCTGAGTTATGTTTAGATCGGTGCAGCCGGTCTCTTGAAGAAATGACTGCACGATTCCCCAGTTGGCCTGGTAGTTCGCCGGCCTGAGATCGGGATTGTATGTGATTGCTATGTAGATCAGGCCCTCGTTCGAATTGACCGAGAGGCCGTAGATCAAGCTCCCTCCGGCGGCATCCAATGGCCTCTCGGCGGATACGCTGTAGGAGATGGTGCTGTTGAGGTCGAAGGAGAGGACGAAGGGCCCCAGGCTGTATGACTCCGTGGCTGCACTGGCAATGCCAGCGAGAGCCAGGATCAGGAGAAGCCCCAGGCCGGCCGCGCTCTTCGCTCTCAATTGAAAACCTCCGTCGTCGCTCTCGACTATGGGATCTTTGAGGATGATATACCTATCGGGCCGCCGCCTGAGGGCAGATCGGCGCTTCTCTGATGGAAACATTTTTAGCCATGAAGAGGAACGCATCTTGCGATAGTGGTTCGCGGGGGTAACCAAGCCAGGCCAACGGTGATAGACTCAAGATCTATTCTCGCAGGAGTTCAAGGGTTCGAATCCCTTCCCCCGCATTTAATTACTGATAAGCGAGAATGCGAAGGAAATCACGGTCATTCAACCGCTCCAACCTTAAATGAACGCGAATGAACGCTAATATTCTCCTATTCTCCTTTAATTCGCGTTCATTTTCGGTCCCTCGGAGGGTCCATATTCCTCTTCCAACAGCGCTTAGCGCTTAGGCGTGCCGAAGTTTATGATACGTCCAATTGGAAGATTGGTAGCCTTCAAGCAATTGAGCAGTTGCACAATCCTCTTCCTTCTCATACGATGACGACCCTTTTGCAGCATCGGGAGGCGGCCTTCAGGCGTTCTATTGGGGCGTTGGGAAAGGGATCAATAAGGCAGACGTCGCCGGGCTGTGCCCGGAAGAAGAGCCTCTCCAGGTCGCCGTGATAGACCTCGATCTCGCACCTTCCAGAGGCCCTTCCTACGAGGACAGGATCGGATCCGATGGCTTTGGAAGGCTTCACGATCCTTTCGATCTCTGAGATGCCCAGTGCCTCTCGATTGGCCCAGAGGTTGAGCATCACGTCCTCGATTGCGTAAAGCCAGGCGTCGTTGAATACGACCCTCTCTGCTCCCGCGAGGGCGGCGACCAGGCCGAGCGTTCCTGGGCCACATAGGCCGTCTATCACCTCCCTTGCCCGCCCTCCAAGCATCACCTCCTCGACTATTCGCACCTTGGGAGATCCTGGCCTAGGGAACTCTATGTGTATGTGGGCCTGGTTCTTGTAGATGAGAAGGTCGCCAAAGAGGCTTGACGCGATATCCCCCCTGAGATCGCATCCGGCAAGGAGGTCAAGGCTTCGACCTCCCTGCCCTATGTCATAGACTCCGGGAAGGCCTCTTCCACCGATTACGCCTTTTAGCTCGGGGATCGCTTCAATCAGATGGAGGGCCGCGGATCTGTTTATTTCGTCGCTTGCGATCAGGAGCTCTTTCGGGCCTAGGCGGGGAGGATACGGGAGGACAAAGCCTATCTCGACGAGGGGTGTTCCGACGCTTCTAAGCGTGTCACTTTCATCGCGAACGCCCTCCTCGACGAGGATATCGAGCGCATTGAGCATGATCGAATCGATGTGGCGGCGACCGCATCCATGGCAGCGTTCCTCCTCGCTTCCGCGAAGCTTCGAAAGGGGAGCTCCCTTGTCCAGTCCAGGATCCGGCGCGCAATCGGGACATGCCATGTAGAGCCGGTCGAGGCCTGCGATCACCTCCTCAGCCGTGCGAACGCCGCCTTTTCCGCAACAAGGGCAGTCCATGGATCTCGATCAATCCGGATGATTATATCAGCCTTTCCTCCTTGCCTAGCCGGAAGGGCGCTTCCCCCTAGGAAAGATTTCTAAAGAAGCATGGTTAAGGGGGTGCGGAAAGGAGGTTTTAGATGGCACAGAGAGGAATTAGAGAGTTCGATGCGAAGAGGATGTTGGCCAGATCTCTTCCCCATTACCTAGATGATCTCGCTTATAAGGGTGAAGTGGTATTAGTTGGCCCGGATACCGACGTCGAGGAGGTGGTCGCCCTTAACTCGTGGTTGCTCCGGAAGAGGCTGGTGATCAAGCCGGACCAGCTCTTCGGAAAGAGAGGCATTCACGGCTTGATCCTTCTGGACGCCGACTGGGACGCCGTCAAAGAATATCTCGCGAAGAATATGGGCCGCGAGGTGGAGATCGGAGGAGTCATCGGCAACTTGACCCATTTCCTGATAGAGCCATTCGTACCCCACGAGAATGAGTACTACGTAGCAATTAGGTCCGAGTACAGCAGTGACGCCATCTACTTCTCAACGGAAGGTGGCGTATCGGTCGAGGAGAACTGGGATCGCGTCCTCCAGGCCCAAGCCGATATTATCTCTGGCATCGATTCGGGGGCGATCTCCGCAATCGTTCCCGCCGACCTGGGTGAGGAGAGGCAGAAGGTGATCGAGTTCATCTCGGCACTTTACCTGTTCTACGTGGACTGCGGCTTCGTCTATCTGGAGATCAATCCATTCACGATTACAGACGGAACGATAATGCCCCTGGATATGGTCGCAAAGCTCGACGATGCCGAGGAGTTCTGGTGTCGTGAGAGATGGTTAGATCTCTCGTTTCCAGAGCCCTTCGGCCGCACCCCAACCCCGGAGGAGAGCTACATCAAGGATCTCGACTCCAAGACCGGATCATCACTGAAGCTCACAATACTCAATCCTGCAGGAAGGGTCTGGACGATGATCGCGGGCGGCGGGGCAAGCGTCATATACGCAGATACCATATGCGATCTCGGCCATTCGTGCGACCTTGCTAACTACGGCGAGTACAGCGGAGACCCCAATACCGAGGAGACCTATCACTATACTGCGACCATTCTGGACCTCATGACCAGGGAGAGGGATCCGCGAGGCAGGATCCTCCTCATAGGAGGGGCGATCGCAAACTTCACAGATGTTGCGAGCACCTTCAAAGGGATTGTGATGGCCTTGAGGGAGTATAGGGATCGGCTCAAGGAGAGCGACGTGAAGATATACGTTCGCAGGGGAGGGCCTAACTACGAGCAGGGCTTGAAGCTTATGAGGAGCCTCGGCAGAGAACTCGATATTCCGATCGAGGTCTTCGGGCCGGAGATGCATATGACGAGGATCGTCCCCATGGCCTTGGGGGAGTGAGGATCATGAGAATGGAGTACGAGCTCTTCAATAGGGAGACGACCGCCTTCGTCTATGGCTTCCAGGTCAATGCCATCCAGAGGATGCTTGATTTCGATTACATCTGCCTGCGAAATACGCCTAGCATCGCAGCTATAATAAATCCCAACCAATCGGGCACCCACAAGGCGTTCTGGGGGGCGGAGGAGATCCTCCTCCCCATGTACAGGACGATTGCGGAGGCCTCTGCAGATCATAGCGAGGTCGAGGTGATGGTCAACTTCGCATCACACCGCTCCGCCTTCGATACTACGATGGAGGCTCTTAAGCAGGAGAGCATCCATACGGTGGCGGTTATCGCCGAGGGAGTGCCTGAACGGCAGGCTCGCATAATGGCAACAACCGCTCGCAAGCTTGGAAAGACCGTCATCGGCCCGGCAACCGTCGGAGGACTCGTGGCAGGGGCCTTTCGTATAGGAAACACCGCGGGGACGATAGAGAACATAGTGGCTTCAAGGCTTTATCGGCCTGGATGCGTGGGATTCGTCTCCAAGTCAGGCGGCATGCTCAACGAGGCGTTCAACATCATCTCCCGTAACTCAAACGGGATCTTCGAGGGGATTGCTGTAGGTGGAGACCGATATCCTGGAAGCACCATGCTCGATCACATCCTTAGATTCGAGGCAAATCCGAAAATCGCCTTGATCGCCTGTCTTGGCGAGCTCGGCGGAGAGGACGAGTACAGGATCGTCGAGGCCCTCAAGAAGGGGCGGATAAGAAAGCCCCTCGTGGCGTGGGTAACTGGGACATGCGCGAGCGTGCTGCCTGCAAGCGTCCAGTTCGGCCATGCAGGTGCCAAGGCCGATACCCAGAGGGAGACCGCTTTTTCGAAGAACGAGGCCTTGCGCGAGGCTGGAGCACACGTTCCGACGTCCTTTGACGACTACGGCGAGATGATACGCCAGGTCTACCAGGAGCTGATGGATAAGGGCCTTGCAAAGGATGTGGAGGAGCCCGAGGTGCCGACGATTCCCGTCGACTACTCGAAGGCGCTCGCCTCGGGAATGATCAGAAGGCCTACGACCTTCATATGCACGATCTCGGACGACCGCGGAGAGGAGCTCCTCTACGCCAATAAGACGATCAGCGAGGTTATCGAGGAGGGGCTTGGGATCGGAGGCGCAATCGGCCTTCTCTGGTTCAAGAAGCAGCTTCCCGATTACGCGGCGAGGTTCATCGAGCTAGTCTTGCAGATCACGGCCGACCACGGCCCAGCTGTCTCGGGTGCCCACAACGCAATCGTCGCATCATGCGCTGGAAAGGACCTGATCTCAAGCCTGGCTAGCGGCCTTCTCACGATCGGCCCGCGCTTTGGAGGCGCAATCGACGATGCGGCAAGGGAGTTCAAGCGGGCATACGAAACCGATCTCTCCCCTGAGGAGTTCGTAGTCGAGATGAAGAGGAAGGGGATCAACATCCCCGGAATCGGCCATCGCATCAAGAGCGTCAAGAATCCGGACGTTCGCGTGCAGATCCTCGTCGATTACGCTCGCAGAAACTTCGCAACAACCGAGCTTCTCGACTACGCTCAACAGGTCGAGCGCCTTACGACTGCGAAGAAGGGAAACCTCATACTGAACGTCGATGGCTGCATAGGCGTCCTCTTCCTCGACCTGATGAGCTCCTGCCACCTCTTCTCAAAGGAGGAGATCGATCAGGTGGTCCGCTTGGGATACCTCAACGGCCTCTTCGCGCTTGGCCGGACGATCGGGCTGATAGGGCACATCCTCGACCAGAAGCGCCTAGGTGCCAGGCTCTATCGCCACCCAACCGAGGACATAACATACATGCTCCCTTCAAGGGACGGGATCTGAGGCGGTGCGTAGGCCATGGCCACGATCAGCGAGAAGATCCTCTCGGAAGCGTCGGGAGAGAAGGCACGAGCCGGAGATATAGTGGAGGCAGCCATTGATCGCTGCATGTCCCACGACGGGACGAGCGTCCTTGCCGTGAAAGCCTTCGAGGATATGGGAGGAGGGGGGGTCTGGGATCCATCGAGGATCGTGATCCCATTCGACCACATAGTCCCTGCGAACAACGAGCTTACGGCAACCCTCCAGGCAGAGTTGAGGGCCTGGGCCCGCGATCAATCGATAGAGCACCTCTACGACTGCGGCGCTGGAATCTGCCACCAGGTATTCTCGGAGAAGGGCTTTGCCCTTCCGGGAAGCCTCGTAGTGGGGGCGGACTCCCACTCTTGCACATATGGGGCGTTTGGAGCATTCGGGACAGGCGTAGGGGCAACCGACATGGCGGAGATATACCGCAGTGGAAGGCTCTGGTTCAAGGTCCCCGAGACGATAGGAATTGTGCTCTCGGGCCGACTCGGTCCCTGGGCCTCTGCAAAGGATCTAGCGCTCAAGGTGATCGGGGAGCTTGGAGCTGACGGCGCCACTTATCGAGCGGTCGAGTATGG
>JAFGMR010000034.1 GCA_016927425.1 Methanotrichaceae archaeon
GGGAGGGAATAGTGACCCCCACCCATCTCCTACAAACCATGATGGGGCCAGAGGTCTTGCTAGACCTCTCGATAGAGGGAGGGGATACTGATCCCCGTCTCCTCGATAAGGCCGCCAAAAGGCCTGGGAGTATAAGCGGCAACAGATCGTCTATATGAGAGATACCGAGGTCTCTGCACAATCGCCCGCTCGCAGGCGGCGATGGATCACCTGGATGAGTGGGCAAACCTCGCCAGGATCCCGTGAGATTGCACTCGTCGCCTGGAGGCAGGAGGCGCTCTCTTCGATCCTCCATCCCTGATCTGGCATAAGGGCATTATGTAAGGCGTATCGCAGTTGTTTCTAACCTCCGCCTCCACATTGTAGACCTGGGCGATGTTCTCAGGCGTGAGAACGACGGAGGGCGGCCCTGCCGAGACGATCTTTCCTCGCTTCATCATGATTATCCGGTCCGAGAACCGAGAGGCCAGGTTGAGGTCATGTACTGCGAGCATTGCCGTGATGCCCCTTGATTGGACGAGGTTCCTCACTATGCCCATCACATCGAGCTGATGCCATATGTCCAGATTGCTCGTTGGCTCATCGAGCAACATGACCTTCGACTCCTGGACAAGCGCCCTTGCTATCAATACCTTCTGCTGCTGCCCTCCGGAAAGCTCGGTGAATGCTTCCATTGCCAGATGCTCGATTCCCAGGAGTTGAAGCACGTTCCAGACCTTCTCGTCATCATCGGTGCTCGCCAGCCAACCGATATGAGGCCTTCTGCCCATTAGAACTGTGTCATAGACGGTTGTGGGAAATACGCGCAGGCTGCTCTGGGGGACGTATGCGAGGTTCTTTGCCACCTCCTTTCTGGTCATCTTTGAGATGTCCTGCCTATCGATCAGGACCTTGCCACCTTGGGGAGATAGCACCCGATCGAGGCATTTGATGAGCGTGGACTTGCCCGACCCGTTTGGCCCAACCACGCTCACAAGCTTTCCCGGGGGAATCTCAAGGCTTACATCGTCCAATATCCGAGAGCTGTTGTATCCAAAGACTACCCCCATTGCCTGAAGCTGAATCATCATGTCCAAAACTCCTTCTTTTTCCCCTTCAGCATGAGATACATGAAGAAAGGAACGCCAATGATCGACGTCATCACGCCGGTTGGGATGACCGTCGGTGCGATCACGTTCATGGCAACTCCGTCTGCAGTGATCAGCACCAAGGCCCCCAGTATGCCTGAGGCAGGTATCAGGAAGCGATGATCCACACCGATGATCAGGCGGGCCATATGGGGTGCCACAAGCCCGATGAATGAGATGACTCCAGTGAAGCAGACGATTGTTGCAACTATTAGGCTTGTAATGATCATGGAATAGGTTCTTACGCCCTCGGCCTCCACCCCCATGCTCTTCGCCGTATCGTCTCCCGAGGTCATTATATTGAGGTCCCATGACTTGAGCATGAGAAGCGGGATTCCGACGACCATGATTCCCACGAGCAGATAGATCTTGGACCATGAGAAGGCCGCCAGGTCCCCCATGCCCCAGGAGGTCATGAGGCGGAGCTGATCGTCGTTTGCAAAGTACTTGAAGAGCTGGCTCATGGCGCTGAAGAAATAGTTCACAGCGATTCCGGCCAGGATCAATGTCTCAGAGGTGCTTCCCTTTATGGCAGCAAGGCCGATGATGAATCCTGCGCAGAGGAGGGAGAAGAGGAAGGCGTTTCCAACCAGCAGATAGGGACCCCCAGCCACTGCCACCCCAAGAACGGCCGCAAGCGAGACCCCGAACTGAGCACCGGATGTGATTCCCAGTGTGAAGGGACTTGCAAGGGGATTTTTCAGGACTGCCTGCATCACGCATCCGCAGACCCCAAGGCCGAATCCTGCTATGAGGCCGCCCATGATGCGTGGAAACCGGATGTTCCAGACGACCCTGCTCGTTAGCTCGTCAACATCGAATTGAGTGGGATAAAAGCGGTCCAATAGGGCCGAGTAGGCCTGCATTACAGTTATGTTGAGGGGGCCTAACGTTATCAGAACCCCGATGATTACCACGGTCAAGGCCACGATAAATGCCATGAAGAGGTACCTGCCCACGACGAACTGGTCGTGGGCCTCCTGCATTCGGCTCCTCTTGCCGGAACGGCTGCTCATGCGGCGGACGAACTTCACCATGGCTACCTCGATGTCACCGCCTTGGCAAGGCCGGTCGTAGCGCATATGTCGCTCGCGCTGGAACACGAGTTGGAGCCGGTTGAGACGACTATCAGGTTCTTCTCCTTGGCGATCTCCGTGAGCGTCTGAAACTCCCTGAGCTTCATTGCGCTCGGCTTATCCTCGTAGAGGGTGGCCGCATCATTCATCCTCTGGGATGCCTGATACTCGCCTTCCGCAAGGATGATCCTCGCCCTCTTCTCACGTTCCGCCTCCGCCTGCCTGGCAATGGCGCGGAGCATGTTCTCAGGCAACGCAACGTCCCTCATGGTCACAGTGACGACCCTGATCCCCCAAGGATCTGTTATCGCGTCCAGGATCTGCTTAACCTCCAGGTTTAGCTCATCCCTCCTAGATAGGATGGTATCGAGCTCGTTTTGGCCAAGGACATCCCTTAAAGTGGTCTGGGCCAAGAGCGCCGTTGCCGCCTCATAATCCTCCACCTCCACTATGGCCTTGCAGGAGTCGGTAACCCTGTAGTATATGACAGCGTCAACATCTAAGCTCACGTTATCGCTGCTGATGACCGTCTGCCTGGGAACGTCCAGCTCCTTTATCCTCAGATCCACCCTAACGATCCTGTCCACAAGTGGTATGATGAAGAAGAGGCCAGGGCCCTTGGCCTCAAGGAGCTTTCCGAGCCTGAATACCACAGCCCTCTCATACTGCCTCGTTATCTTCATTGATGAGGCAATTAATATGAAGACGAGCACCCCACCGGCCAGTGAAAAGAGGTCAAGCTCCAATGTTCAATCCTCCAGCTTGCCGAAAGGGGAACCGGAAACAGCTGCAACGCCGCCATTGGTCCCCTTGGACCAGGAGATCATGGCCTCCTTGGAGAGGCGACTGTATGTCAGCCTTCCCTGCTGATCCGGCCGGAGGACCTTTTCGAGATGTTCCCTTAAGATCTCCTCCTTATCGGGGGAGAGGTCGTGCATCTCCTTCCATTTGAGCACGGCCTCATCGAGATCGGCGTAGCTCTGATGCCATTTCCTCTTCGTTATGCTTACGTCCGCATAGATCTCAAGGTTGTCGTGGAGGATATTGTAGAGAAGCATATAATCGGAGTGGCGGTGGCCTCTCTTACCTCTCCCCCTGATCCTGTGCCAGAGCTCCTCCTCACCATCCTGCATCCATCCGCCTGCGAATGTGAGTATATAGACCTGCCTCTTGGCCGCCTGGTCCATCTTGGATACAGCCCCTCCTATATCGTACATTCCCAGGGAATGGGATGCTATCACGACATCATGGGGCTCTATGTCGACGCCGATCTCGACATCCTCCCAGGGCTTCTGGATGCACTCTATATTGTCTATCCCCTCCCTTGCCATGTTATCCTTAAGACAGCCAAGCATGCCGCCGGACTGATCGATGGCAGTCACCTTACTCACCCTCCTCGCTATGGGAAGGGCGAGCCTTCCGGTACCTGCCCCTATGTCCAGTACGGAATCCGTAGGCAAAAGGCCCATCCTCTCAATCTGCTCTTCTGTCCTCCCTCGATGCTCCAGCGTATGGCGATTGAACTCCTGGGCCCGCTGGTCCCAGAACTTGGCCTTATCCACATCGCCATCGTGGTGATCCCTTCTGCGCATCATCTTCCATAGCTCTAACCAGTTAATGAATCCCTGAATCGTTAACACCCCCATTTAGAGGGATAGGGGGGAGTCCTTTTTCCCCCTCGCAGATACCTCACAGGCTGTTCAGATACTCCCTTGGCCAGACCAGATAATCGGCGTACTCGGAAAAGACCCCGTCCACCCCTAGGAATGCCTCGAAGATCTCGTTTCCTTCCTTTTCCAGGTCCAGATCCTCGAAAAGATCGGGATGCAGGACCTTTGCCATGTACAACATGTTGAAGAGGCTTCTGTCGGGCGGAGATCCCCTGCAGTATGGATAGAAGAAGTTGTAGACGTGGTTCTCGCGAACGGCGGTTACCGACTCGAGGTCAGGAGACGTTAAAACGAAGTCGATTGCCCCCCGGTTTGCCGGATCGCTGCAGCCAACGAAGATGTAGTCCGGGCTCCAGGCGATGATCTGTTCCACGCCAACGTTGATCGAGCTTCCGGTCTCTTCACGAGCCACGTTCAGGCCGCCAGCGATCTCCAGTGGCTCGTAGGCAGGCTCGGTGCGCGTGAAGTCACGTCCCTCCTTGGGATCGTAGAATCCCTGGACGGCACCGCGGGGGGCCAGGTAGACTGTGGGCTTCTGGCCATCGTCCAGGCCTTCCGTCACCGACCTTACGCGATCGACCTTCGACTCGAGGAAGTCGATGAGGTTCTCTGCCTCCTCCTCTTGATCCAGAGTCAGACCCATGACCTGAATCATCCCATAGAGGCCATTATCGTAGGTATATCTGCTCCCAGTGCCGCTTGCAACAACACATGTACAGCCGACCTTGGTCTCGAAGTCCTCCCATGCGGTCGAGCTCGACGTGATGATCAGGTCTGGCTGCAAGGCTGCCATCTGCTCGTAATAGATATCGTATCGAGTGCTGGTCTCTGGAAGGTCTGCCATCTTGCCTCCGAGGATGTTCTCAAAGCAGCTAAGGCACCCTTCCTGGAAGGTCTCGAATGTGGTGGGGCATAGACATGACTTCGCCGCCTGCTCGGATGCTATCAGCTTATCCCCCATTCCCAGAGCGACGACGATCCTTGCCGTATCCGGCTCCCGTGTGATTATCCTCTCTGGGGGCTTGTACAGCGTGATCTCCCTATCCGCGCTGTCGGTGAAGGTTCGAGGATATCGATCATGTATCTCCCTGATGGTCTCAAGCTCAGAGGAGGTGATCGATCCATCACTATAGCTGCTCTCCGCCTGGCTGAGCTCATCATCGGAGACGATATCGTCACCGTTGAGATCTCCAGGCACATCCACCCCGAAGGCTGATGCAGGCAAAAGGAGGCAGATCAGGAGAGCTGCAATCCAGCCCATCTTCTCTAATGTCATCATACGACCTACCGATATTAGTTTTAACAATTTTGATAATTTCAACTGCGATTCCCGGACGTCTCCGTTTATGATAAATATAATTTTCATATCAATTTATACTATTTTCAATCATCTCCATAATACTTTAGCCATATGAGTTGCTATAAACTTATGATATATAGACCTTTCGACCAACGATAGGTCATAAAAATATAGGATTCAACTAAAATTTAGTAGCATTCTGGTAGGAGTGGCCACGTTATGATAATGGATAGAAGCGATCCAGTGAAAGGCAGAAGTTATAGAGAAAACAAAAAGGCCTTATTAATGGAGCCCTATAGCTGCACAATCTGCCCAGGAGAGACCCCCTCGAGATAGGATCCTATGCGAATAGGGGGGATCAGGAGTTCGTCCATCGACCTCACCCGGACCAGAAGCGACGAGGCTTGACATGAAGATCACAGATCGCATTCACGCATTGAAGATCCCCTTTCAGGTATCAGAGCCATCAGGCCGCAAAGTTTCGCGTTTCGTATACATATACCTCATCTACGACGAGGAGATATGTTTGATCGATAGCGGTGTGGCTTTCTCTGAAGGCCTTATCCGGGATTATCTGAAAGATACCGGCCGAAGGCCAGGGGAGATATCGCTTCTGATCTTAACGCATGCTCATCCAGACCATATCGGAGCCGCAGCGGCCATAAAAGAGATGTCTGACTGCTCTGTGGCTGCTCATTCTGCCGATCAGAGATGGATAGAGAACACCGATCAACAGCTGATGGATCGTCCTGTCCCTGGCTTCGAAGACCTGGTAAGCGGCAAGGTCAGGGTCGATAGAATCCTCAAGGATGGCGATGTAATCGACCTTGGCGATGATTCGAGGCTTTGCGTCCTTCACACACCAGGCCATTCGCCAGGATCGATCTCGCTATGGATGCCTTCCGAGAAGGTCCTATTCCCTGCAGATGCAATTCCCGTCGCAGGAGAGATGCCCATCTACGATGATATCCGCTCCTCCGCCAAATCCATCCAGCGGTTGAGATCCATTGGGGATATCAAGATGCTTCTCTCAGCCTGGGATGATCCGCGATTTGGAGAGGATGCATATCGAGCCATGGACGAGGGGCTCAATTATCTTCAGAAAATTCATTGTGCAGTCATTAAATCAGCGGGTCCTGATGCCTATAAAGATCCTATTGAGACTGATGTCCCTAAAGATCCCATGGAAATCTGCAGGCGGACCATTGGCGAGCTCGGCTTGCCCGGGATGATGGCAAATCCCCTTACCGCCAGGTCTTTTCAGTCCAGCCTGAACTTGCTTGACAGAAGAGATCTCCTGGTCATATGAGGCAATCCAAGAGCTGGCTCGTCGCAAAAAGGCCAATCTGAGGGCGGCCTCGCGGCCCCCCCTCCGGCCAAAGTGCTGAGCCTCCAATTCCACCCAGGCCCGAGGTCAGCGGCTGGCAAAGGCAGACTGGAGCGATTCCCCCGCCCGACCTCCTGCCCACTTAAGGCAAGTAGACCCTGAGCATAGCGATCTGTTACGTCTCATTGGGCATATAGGCTATTGGCGAAAACCAGCACAATTCGCCACATTTGTCTCCACCTGAACCCAATCAATGGGGAAAAGAGGATCCTCATTTACCCCCCAGTATGCCTGCCAGCCTCTCGAGCCCTTCCGGCACCTCTTTGATCTCCTCACCCTTAAGGCCCGCCTGGAACAGCCCTGAATCCATCGGCAATGTGCCGACGAGCCTTGCGCTATCCAGCTCCTTTCGCATGGCCTCCTCGACCTCCCTGTCCGCCTTGTTGAGGAAGAGGTAGACGGGCTTTCCAAGGCCCTCGCCCATCTCCACAATCTTCTTGGAGAGCGCGATCGATTCATAGGAGGGGTCCAGAACAACGAGGATGATATCGCTTCCCTTCTCCACGCCCCTTCCAAGGTGCTCGATTCCCGCCTCGGTGTCGACTATGACTATCTCGCCTGGCCCTAGCGTCAAGCTCTCAAGGAGCTGGCGGGCTAGCGATCCCATGGGGCAGGCGCAGCCCTCGCCAAACTCATGGATCTTGCCTACGGCAAGGAGGCTGATGCCATCCTTCTGGCTAAGGTAATCCACAGGGATCTCGTCGATCGACCAGCCGGACGGAAACAGGGTCTTATCATCCCTCATCCTCTGGAATAGGCCCTTCTTTCCATCGAAGAACTTGAGGAGATCAGGAGGAAGCTCCAGGCCAAGATGACGGTGAAGCCCGTAGTTGGACTCATCGGTATCGACAACGAGGACCTTATGTCCTCTTTCGGCCATCATCTTTGCCATGAGGGCTGCAACAGTGCTCTTTCCAGAGCCGCCCTTGCCGCATACAATTATCTTCATGGATCTCAATAACATCAATTGATACAAAAAGCTTTCCTTGTAAGTAGATATCATAAACGATAGGATATAGCTGCAAAATAGCAGCATTATCCAAGGAGATATACGTTGTTGCAATATAATAATAAATATTTATAGTAAAACTATTTTAGGAATTTCAAGCGAGTGCAAATCCCAAAGCAAGCTGGATGATCGCATTTACAATATAAAAACATATATTCAATATTGTATCAACGTTCCATCCGCTTTCACCTTTTTGACAGCATAGTTGAAGGCTAGAAGGCTCATCGGGAGCAGAACGAATGAGAAGACAACTAAAGCTCCGAGATCGGGCGCCAGATCCGATAAGGAGTACCCCTGCAGCAGCGCATGCCTCATCCCATTCAGGGAGTATGTTATCGGGAGCAGGTGGGATACGTTCTGCATCCAAGGAGGAAAGAGCTCGATTGGAAACATCACTCCTCCAAAGAGCTCCGAAGTGCTCATGAAGAGCATGTTTATCGGGTCACCCCTCTTGAAGATCATGATGAAGCTTGCCGACATGATCCCGATGCTGCTAAAACATATTATCGTCAATATTAAGATGACCAGGGCTCCGATGATATTCGCATCGGTCATGTTCACGCCGAGCAGGATCCCCACGACCAGGTACATAAATACTCGAAACGAGGCGAAGATGAAGCTCCATATCGATGAGAGCGTGATTATCGTAGTTGTTGCCGTAGGCGTTACAAGCATCGCTTCAAGAGTTCCCATCATCTGCTCATCCCGAATGGTTTCTGAGAATCCCCTAAGGGAGACCATGAGGTATGTCGAGAATGCTATGCCTATCAGGACGAAGGAGAAATAGTCCCCGCCATAGGGCTTGAGGTAGATCATCCCCGCCGATCCTATGAGCTTGGCGATGAAGTAATACGTCAGGATGTTGAACAGCATGAAGAATAGTCTCAGGAAAAACTCGAACTTGTAGCTCATCTGGAGCGTGTAGCTCCTTTTTATGAAAGAATATGCCTTCCTGAGCATCAGAATCCCCTCCTTCTCATGCCGAAGCCCGTCTTTGGCCTGAATCCATGACGTCCATAGTAAGCGCTCTTAGGCCCCCGATCTTCCTCGAAGCGTTTTCCCGTATGGAATAGAAAGACATCATGCAATGTAGAGCCCTCATCAAGGCCGCTTTTCAGCTCTTCGGGGCTTCCCAGGGCCTTGATCTTGCCCTCATCACAGATGGCGATGCTATTGCAAAGCTGCCCTGCTTCCTCAAGGTTATGGGTGGAGATGAAGACCGTCTTTCCCTGCTCGCGCACTATGTATTTCTTTATGAAGTCCCTTATGTTCTGGGCGGCACCAGGATCCAAGCTCCTCGTGGGCTCATCCATGAAGAGGACCTGAGGATCGTTCAGCAATCCCCTTGCGATGGCCAGCCTCTGTTTCATCCCTGCTGAGTAGCTCAAGAATAGGTCGTCTGCCCTATCGCTCAAATGGACGATATCTAAAAGCTCATTCACCCTCCGATCCGCCTCCTCCGAGTAAATATCGTGTAGAGCGGCGAAGAACTCGAGGTTCTGCCGGCCGGTAAGCCTCCAGTAGAAGCTCCTCTCGTCGGTGGTTATGAAGCCGAGCGATTTTCGAACCAATTCGCTCTCCCTCACCACATCATGACCATTTACGTAGGCTTCCCCCTCCGTAGGCGATATTAATGTGCATAGTATCTTAATCAAAGTGGTCTTTCCCGCCCCATTCGGCCCAAGAATTCCAAATATCTCCCCCGCCCTGACCTTGATGTTAACATGGTCGAGGGGAATGATCTCCACTCCTCGAAGGGGATGCATCAATGAGGATATCAGTCCCCTATGAAGAACAAACTTCTTAGTGAGATCGTAGGTCTCTATAGAATACTTCCCGATGGTTCCACATCCAGTCCTTCATAATTATCGTAAATTTTCTCTGAATACTTAAACCTTTTTACGTACCATTTACTAAGAAATCATTAAAATTGAGGGGAAGAATAGAATAAACCAAAAGGCCTAGCCCTCTGCAGAGCTTTTGGAGAAGGGATTCCTACCGGCGCTGCTGCCCTGGCGGCCGGGCGCAATCGCCCATCCCGCTTATAAGATCGGGATACGTTAGACGGATCCTCGGCTCAGATCTCGCACGAAAAAACGTCGCAAGATATCGTATTTCATCCTTTGTGCATGAGCCCGCCGAGATCATGAACGTGTCGCATAAAGAGATGCCATCCAATGGGAAAGGGCTTTATCTCCCAAAGAACACGATCGATTGAGGTGATGATCGTTGGTAACGATTCCTGGAACCACGGGCAAAGTGAAAGGCACTCCAGGCGCGGAGGGAAAGTTCGAGTGCGAGGTCCTTATGAAGAGCAATGAGCTTGCCCTCTTCCTGATAGAGCTTGCGGCCGAGGTCGATTCCCGCGGGATGGTGGAGCTCTCCCGGGAGGGATGGACGCTTGGCACAACCCCAAGCGAGCCCCTGAAGATAGAGGTCCAGCAGAAGAACATCCCCGGCAAGATGGAGCTGCAGGTCCAGATCAAGCTGAAGGAGAGCCCCTGAGGGGGATTCTCCAATATATTTGCAGGAAAAAGCATCGTAAGATATCGTTTTTCATCCCCTGTGCCCGAGGACGACGGGATCACGAACGTCTTCCGTCTGAATGATCGCAAAGAGAGCAGGTTGCCGGAATGCGCAGGCAACAACTGCCAATCCAGCAAGAGGAGGTTACCTGTGCGAATCGGACAAGCGCTCAATCATCCCAGCATACCAAAAAGCGATGAGGCCGAGGGGAGCCACTTTAGGCTCCTCCCACCTCGCCCGCAATCCTCGCGACGGCCGACACCTCGTCGCCCTTCTTCAGGCGCATGATCCGCACGCCTTGGGTGGCACGGCCCTGCACCCTGATCTCGGAGGCCAAGAGGCGGATCATGACCCCGTCCTTGGTCGTGAGGAGGAGCTCGTCGTCCTCCGATATGGTGCGGGTGCAGCAGACCTCGCCCTTCTTGACCTCGATGTTCTTGACGCCTTTGCCGCCCCGGCGCTGCTGGGGGTACTCGGAGAGGTCGGTCCTCTTGCCGTATCCCTGCCTGGTCACGGTCAGGAGGCTTGCCCCCTCGCGGACGACGTCCATGCTGATCAGCTCGTCGTCGGCTGCGATCTTCGCCGCCTTGACGCCCATCGCTCCCCTGTTGCTCGGCCGCACGTTGCCCTCCGAGAAGCGAATGGCCTTGCCATGTTTGGTGGCAACTATCAGCTCCTGGTTTCCGTCGGTCAGCCGGGCCGCAACGAGGCTGTCTCCCCTCAGGTTCACCGCCTTGATGCCGCCTTTTCGGGGATTTGAAAATGCCTTTATCGGCACCTTGACTATGCTTCCGCTGCGAGTAGCCATCACTATGTAGCCATCGCCCTCGAAGCTCTTGACAGGTATCGCCTCGGTTATCCTCTCGTCCGCCTCGAGCTGGAGGAGGTTCACGATAGCCTTGCCGCGGGAGGCCTTTGAGAGAGCTGGGAGCGCAAAGACCCTGAGCCAGTGGGCCTTTCCCTTGTCAGTGAAGAAGAGCAAGTAGTCGAGCGTTGATGCGATGAAGATATCGCTTACGAAGTCCTCTGCCTTGGTCTCCGCCCCACTGGCCCCCATGCCCCCCCTTCTTTGCATGCGATACGCGGCAACCGGCATTCGCT
This sequence comes from Methanotrichaceae archaeon, assembly GCA_016927425.1. Taxonomy (GTDB): domain Archaea; phylum Halobacteriota; class Methanosarcinia; order Methanotrichales; family Methanotrichaceae; genus JAFGMR01. Next base: position 11,197 of record JAFGMR010000034.1, read on the forward strand.
TGATGTAGCCGTTGCTTGTGATGGTGACGGCAACCTCCTCCTCTTGGATGAGGTCTTCGATCTCCACCTCATCGGCCGATTCAAGGATCTTCGTCCTTCGGTCGTCTCCAAACTCGGATGAGAGCTCCATCAACTCGGACTTGATGATATCGAGGATCTCCGACTTGGCCGAGAGGATCTTGCGCAACCTCGCCATCTCGCGATCGAGCTCCTCTGCCTCGGAGACGATCTTTCCCTGCTCAAGCGCCGTCAGGCGCGAGAGCCGCATCTCCAGTATGGCCTTTGCCTGCTCATCGGTTAGATCGAAGGCCTCGATCAGGCCGACCCTGGCTTCCGCTGGCGAGGGGGCAGCCCTGATCAGCTTAATCGCCGCATCCAAGTTCCTCAACGCTATGAGCAATCCCGCGAGGATATGGGCACGGCGCTCGGCCTGGTTTAGCTCGAAGCGGGTCCTTCGCTCGACCACCTCGACCCGATAGTCGATGTAATGAGAGAGCGTCTCGCGCAGGTTGAGGGTGCGGGGCTCGCCATCGACCAGGACGAGGTTTATGATTCCGTAGCTCGTCTCTAGCTGAGTGTGGCGAAGCAGCTGATTGAGGAGGACGTTGGAGTTCGCTCCAGGCTTGACATCGATCACGATTCTTATACCTTCGCGATCTGACTCGTCCCTGAGGTCAGAGAGGCCGTCGACCCTGTCGGCCTTGACGAGCTCTGCTATGTCCTCCATCACCTTGGCCTTGTTGACCTGGTAGGGCAGCTCGGTTATGACTATGCGGTCGTGTCTGCTTCCGTGCTCGATCTCGGCCTTGGACCGCATGAGGATGGATCCCCTGCCCGTCATGAAGGCGGACTCGATCCCCGCCCTCCCGATGATATATCCAGCGGTTGGGAAGTCCGGACCCTGCATGTATTCCATCAGCTGGGGAATCGTCGCATCCGGATCCTCGATCAATCGGATCAAGGCCCCCACAACCTCGTTCAAGTTGTGCGGGGGGATGTTCGTGGCCATTCCAACGGCGATCCCGCTCGATCCGTTGACGAGGAGGTTAGGAAGCCTGCCGGGAAGGACGACTGGCTCCTTCATGGAGTCGTCGTAGTTGGGGACATAGTCCACGGTGTCCTTCTCTATATCGACCAGGAGCTCTCCTGCGATCTTCGATAAGCGCACCTCGGTGTAACGCATGGCAGCAGCTGGATCGCCGTCGATCGAGCCAAAGTTGCCCTGGCCGTCGACCAGCGGATAGCGCATGGAGAAGTCCTGGGCCATGCGCACCATGGTGTCGTAGATCGCCGCGTCGCCATGCGGATGGTACTTACCCATGACGTCTCCGACGATTCTCGCCGACTTCTTTGTGGGCTGATCATGGGTTACGCCCTGCTCGTACATGGCATACAGGATGCGACGATGGACCGGCTTGAGCCCGTCCCTGATGTCGGGAAGGGCACGGGAAACGATCACGCTCATGGCGTAGTCGATGTAGGAGGACTTCATCTCCTCCGTAATGTTCACCAATACATCGGCCATTTGATCACACATCCAGGTTCTTCACATCTTTGGCATGGGCTTCGATGAACTCTCGCCTGGGCTCGACCTGGTTCCCCATGAGGATGGAGAATATCTCGTCCGCCTCGACTGCATCCTTCAACGTCACCTGGAGCATTGTCCTGTTCGAGGGATTCATCGTCGTCTCCCAGAGTTGCTCCGGATTCATCTCTCCAAGGCCCTTGTACCTCTGGATCGCAGGCTTGCCTCCCATCGAACCTAACACCCGCTTGAGCTCGAGGTCGTTGTAGGCGTATGCAACGTTCTTGCCCTTCTTGACCTGATAGAGCGGCGGCTGGGCTATGTACACATAACCCGCCTCGATCAACGGCCGGGCGTAACGATAGAAGAATGTCAAGAGGAGGGTTCTGATGTGAGAGCCGTCGACGTCGGCATCGGTCATGATAACAACCTTGTGATACCTCGCCTTGGTGATATCGAAATCGTCGCCGATGCTAGTTCCAAGAGCCGTGATCAGGTTTCGGATCTCGACGTTCTTGAGGATCTTATCGAGCCTTGCCCTCTCAACGTTCAGTATCTTGCCCCTCAGGGGAAGGATCGCTTGGAAGTGCCTGTTTCTGCCTTGCTTGGCAGATCCTCCGGCCGACTCCCCCTCGACGATGTAGATCTCGCATGCCGCAGGGTCACTCTCGGAGCAGTCGGCCAGCTTTCCAGGAAGGCCCGCGCCGCTGAGGGCGTTCTTCCTCCGGGTGAGATCCTTTGCCTTCCTTGCAGCCTCTCTCGCCCTCAGGGCTTCGGCCCCCTTCTCCACGATCTTCGATGCGACCTGCGGATTCTCCTCGAAATAATCGGAGAGACCTTCGGATACCAGCGACTCGACAATGCCACGAATGGAGCTGTTGCCAAGGCGGGTCTTGGTCTGGCCCTCGAACTGCGGATCGGCAAGGCGGACGCTGACGACTGCCACGAGCCCCTCGCGCAGGTCGTCGCCGGTCAGCTTCGAGTCGTTCTTGAGGATCTTATTCGATCGGGCGTAGTCGTTGACGGTCTTTGTGAGGGCAGCTCTAAAGCCGCTGAGGTGAGTGCCCCCTTCCCTCGTATTGATGTTGTTTGCAAAAGTGAAGATGTTCTCGTTGTAGGAGTCGTTATACTGGAGGGCGATCTCCACCCAGGTCCCATCTCTATCGCGTGCGAAGTAGATGGGAGTTGGATGAAGCACCTCCCTCTTCTTGTTCAGGTGATCGACGAAGGAGGCTATGCCCCCCTCGTACTGAAATAGCTTCTCCTTACCGGTCGCATCCTCTAGAATCGAGATCTTCAAACCTCGATTGAGGAACGCAAGCTCCCTTAAGCGGATGGATAGCGTCTCTAAGTTGAACTCCGTCTCCTCAAAGATCTCCGGATCCGGCTTGAACCTCACCATGGTCCCCGTGCTCTCCGAAGGGCCGCAATCCGAGAGGCTATCGACAGCCTTTCCTCTCTCGAACCTCTGCCGATAAACCCTGCCATTCCTCTTGACCTCGACTTCCAGCCACTCTGAGAGGGCGTTTACGACGGAGACTCCAACCCCATGCAAACCGCCGGAGACGCTGTAGGACTCGTGGTCGAACTTGCCCCCCGCATGGAGTACCGTCAGCACTATTTCCACTGCTGGACGTTTGTGCAGAGGATGGATATCCACTGGAATTCCTCGGCCGTCGTCCGCAACCGAGACGCTGCCATCTTCATTTAGCTTGACTGCGATCTCATGGCAATATCCGCCCAGCGCCTCGTCTACGCTGTTGTCCACCACCTCATAAACGAGATGATGGAGCCCGATCGAGTCGGTGGATCCTATATACATTGAGGGCCGACGCCTGACCGCTTCCAGCCCCTCTAGGACCTGGATGTGACTTGCGTCGTAGCCCGTTGCGTCGCTCAAAACTGATTAATCCCCCTAAATAAATATGAATTTAATCATAGGACTCTGCGATATATAAACTTTTTCCCCGTTGGGAGTCTATGGACTTGCCAGCTGGCCTATCGCTCGAAGATCATCCCTCGACAGGGATGAACTTGGTCCCGTAGTAGATTATGCCCCTTTCCCCCTCCTTTCCCAATATGCGGAATACCGGCCTTACATGCATCCCGATCTTGACCTCTCCAGGAGGGGCAACCACCTGTCCCGTCAATCTGGGCCCCTCATCGAGCTCGATTATGGCTAGGTTGTAAGGGGTCTGTCTCTCGAAGTCCTCGGTTGCGCTGTAAATGGTGGTATGGGTTATGACTGTTCCAGTACCCTTGAACTTGTACTCCTCTATCCGGGCATCGCGTCTGCAGTTTGGGCAGATGTTACGGGGAGGGAAGTAGTACTCGTCGCAAGCGGCGCAATGGGTGCCAATGAGGTTATACCGCTGGGGAATGCACCTCCAAAACCTCGGCGCTCTGGTCTTCATCGTCATCATCTCGATAGAATGTGTACTATGGCGGTCCCGCCAGACCCCCCGACGTTATGGGCAAGGCCGATCTCGGCATCGTCCACCTGTCGCGACCCTGCCTCGCCGCGAAGCTGAAGGACGATCTCATAGGCTTGCTTGATGCCCGTTGCCCCCACGGGATGGCCGCAGGCCTTGAGGCCACCCGAGGTATTGATGGGAAGCGGTCCATCCAAGGAGGTCAACCCATCCTCGATCGCGCTGCCGCCCGCCCCCTTCTCGAAGAATCCCAGGTCCTCGATGGCCAGAATCTCGGCTATTGTGAAGCAGTCGTGGACCTCGGCTAGGTCTATCTCCGATGGTGCAATACCTGCCTGATCATATGCCTTCCTCGCGGCGTGGACTGTGGCGTCGAGGGTGGTCAGATCGCGCCGATCGTGAAGGGCAAGGGTATCGCTTGCCTGCGCGCTCCCTATGATCCTGATTGGGACCTCGGCATATCTGCGTGCCCTCTCCGCGGGGGCAAGGACTACGGCTGCTGCGCCATCGGTTATGGGGGAGCAGTCGAGGATGTGCAGTGGATCAGCAACCATTGGCGAGGAGAGGACGTCATCCACTGTGACCTCCATCCTATACTGGGCGAGGGGATTCATGCTTCCGTGGCGATGGTTCTTCACGGCGACCTCTGCTAGCTCTTCCTGAGTGGTTCCATAGCGCCGCATATGGAGCCTTGCCATCATTGCATAGAGGGCGGGAAACGTTGCGCCGAGGAAGCACTCCCACTCCCGGTCCGCTGCTGCAGCGAGGGCATCTGCAGCAGCGCCACTCGATACATCGGTCATCTTCTCAACGCCCGCGGCAATCACTATATCCTGGTATCCGCTTGCAACCGAAAGCATTGCCTGTCGCAAGGCGAGGCCGCCGGAGGCGCAGGCAGCCTCTACCCTCGTTGAAGGTATGTGCAGCCTGGATAGGCCTGCGCAGTCTGCTATTAGGGCCCCTATATGCTCCTGCTCGACGAAGCGACCTGCGCTCATATTTCCAACGTAGAGCGCGTCGATCTCCTCTCCGGAGACGCCTGCATCCTCGATCGCCATGATGCCGGTCTCTGCTATGAGATCCCTAAGAGAGCTATCCCAGCGTTCACCGAACTTGGTGCATCCTATCCCTATGATGGAGACCGGTCTCATAGTCTGAGCTTCCCCTTGTGTTTCGCGTACATGGCGTAGTCCAGATACTTCGCCCCCGCGATGAAGTCCCTGACGAGGGGGGCATTCTGCCTGATCTCGTCGATCCTATCAGTTACCTCGATGCTGAACGCATCGGATCCGGCGCCTGAACCAAAGCTCGTCACAAAGATCCTCTGCCCTGGCAGGGCTTGGTCCAAGGTCGCAGCAAGCCCTATCAACGTGGCACCCGAATAAGTGTTCCCGATCCATGGGACGACGAGCCCAGGGGCGATCTGCTCGGCCGTGAAGCCCAGCTTTCGAGCAACCCTCGGTGGAAACTTGCCGTTTGGCTGGTGAAAGACCGCGAAGTCGTAATCCTCCGGGGAGGATCCCATCTTCTCCATCAGTCCCAAAGCGGCGCTTGCCACATGTTTGTAATAGGCAGGCTCGCCTGTGAACCTCCCACCATGCTCGGGATAGGGCATGCCCTCGCGCCTCCAGAAGTCGGGAGTATCTGTGGTGAAGGAGAAGATGGCCTCGATCTCCGCGATCAGGTCCTTGCTGCCTATGATGTAGGCCGCCCCACCTGCCGCTGCCGTGTACTCGAGGGCATCTCCTGGAGCGCCCTGACTCACATCAGTGCCGATTGCAAGGCCAAGATCGATCAGGTTGGATGCGACGAGTCCGAGGCAGGCCTGAACGGCTGCCGTCCCAGCTTTGCAGGCGAACTCGAAGTCGGCTGCCGTGAATTTTGAGGATGTGCCAATGGCCTCGCCCACTATCGTCCCCGTGGGCTTGACTGCGTAGGGGTGGCTCTCGGAGCCGACATAGATTGCCCCTATGCGACGGGGATCGAGGTTGGATCGAAGGACGGCAGCTCTCGCAGCCTCGACCGCAATCGTTGCCGAGTCCTCATCCACATCCGGAACGGCCTTCTCGAAGACCTTGAGGCCCTCGGAGACGTCCTCCCCATGGGCCCAAACCCGGGCAATCTCGTCAACGCGTATTCGATACTTGGGAATATAGACACCATAACTCACTATACCGGAGGGCAGAAAAGATCACCTTCTATTCAACGTGCTGGAGAGCTCCTCATAGGATATCGTGGTGGCCAGGAGGGGGATGTTCTCAACCTCGGCGATCTTGATCGCAACATGGTCTACCTCCTCGGCCTCAAGGCCCTGAAGTATGACCGCGCCGGGCTTGAGGTTTGTCACCCGCACCGCGACCATTGGCGACCTTCCAGACCTTACTCCCGTGAATATAAGGGCTCTTGCGGTGCTGCGCCCGTATATCTTATGAAATTGGTCGGGAAGGAGCTCAAGAATTGCCCGCATGCTGTCTATGATCGTGTAGCCGTTTATCAGAACATCGGTTCGCCCGCATATCACGGTTGCATTGATCCGTGAGACGAACTCGGATAACAATAAGGGCTCCGAGTACTCGTATATGGAGCAGATGGCGCCCATGCTGAAGATGTCCCCGAACATGTTCTCATAAGCCCGCAGAACGTTGCACCCTCGCATCTCATCTATCTTCAGCAGGGCATCTATGATCTTGCTCACGATGAGGATTCCAGGCGATCGCCTTCTTCCGCTCTCATAATCGCTGATCACGCTGGGAGAGATGCCTAGGTAAGAGGATAGATCCGTCTGAGTTATAGTAAAGTTCCTCCGCCACTTCCTCAAGGTCTCGCCGGGATTTTGCGAGAGGGTTATCTCGCCTGCGATCTTCTCTGCCAGCAAGCCCCGGATATTGGAGGCCTCCCCCCCAGTATTCATGAATTTCAGACAGGCCAAACTAGGATATAAAGGTAACGAAAAGCGCTTCGGCGTTCAACGTAAATAAATACATGAGACAGAATATGGTGCGCCGACCGGGAATCGAACCCGGGTTGTAGGCTCTCTTCGCATCTCCAAGCTTGGAAGGCCCAAGTCATAGCCGCTAGACCATCGGCGCCCGCCGCCAAGATGATGGAACTTGAACTTAACTGTTTCGATCGGGATGGACGGCGATGGGCGCGGCGATGGTAGATAGTTTGATATAAGCGGATTTCCGGAGATCCCAGAAGACTCCGGAGTGCAACATGAACGTCCTCATCACTGCGATCTGGCTGATGCTGCCCGCCTACCTTCCAAACAACTTCGCAGCGCTTCTTGGGGGAGGGGCGCCCGTCGACCTCGGGAAGAACTTCCTCGACGGTCGGCGCATCTTCGGAAATGGCAAGACAATGAGAGGGATGGTCTTTGGCACCTCCTGCGGCCTCATTGCAGGGCTTGTCCAGAACTACATGGCGCCCGCCCTTGGCCTTCCGGGCTTTGGGGATGGATGGTCCGCGCTGCCCGTCTTGCTCGGCCTATCATTAGGATCGATGCTCGGCGATCTGACCGCAAGCTTTCTCAAGCGCCGTCTCGGGATGAAGCGAGGGGATTCTCTCTTCATGGTGGACCAGCTAGACTTCGTTCTCGGATCCTGGGCATTGACCCTCCTATTTTCGCCCACTTGGTATCTGCAGCATTTCACTTCTCCTATCATACTGATCGTCCTCCTGGTAACCCCGGTCCTCCATAGACTTACGAACATCATAGGATACAAGATGGGCGCCAAGAAGGAGCCCTGGTAGAAGGCCGAGAGACGATGGGGTAGCAATCCCGGGCACATGGAAAGCTATCGTTTATCGACCTCCTCGGTCGGACGAGAGCCTCTCCCGGCGGCAATGCTGCAATCCCGGCCCGTGGAAAGCTATCGTTTATCCGAGGCCGATCGCGAAAGGTTTATAAGTTTAGCTAAGTGATAACAAGAGCGTTATTAGCCAAATTTTCACGGTTCACGATGATTTGGCGAAGATGAAAAGGAGGAGGACAAATGGACGCATTTAGCATGGGGCTCCTGGCCGCTATGGGTGCCCTTGCGACCGTTGCGGGTGCTAGTGAGGATATTGAGTCCGATGTAGGATCTCAGAGCAACCCCAACTCGCAAGTGCAACTGGCAGCTCAGGTCGGCTTCCCTCACAGGATCTACAATAAGGCGATCTCAGGGGAGCCACCATCGAACGCCCTCTGGTGTGCTGTTGCTGCCGGGACGGCCATGGTGCTAATAGAGAAGTTCGCAATGCCCGCGCTGCTCTCTATAGCTCTAGGCGCCGCAGTAGCCGCCCTGTTCAACGGGGTCTTCTCGACCACGGCTTATATGGGCAGGAACGCCAGCCAGGCCAGGTTCAACCAATATGTATTCTTAGACGTTCTTCGTACGCATACGACAACTATAATGGCACATGCATGGATAACGGCATTTTGTATAACATGTATTTCATATATAATGGCCTATGTTTTACCCATGACACATCCCTTCCCCATGCCCCTCATCGCCATGATATGGGGTCTGGCCGTGGGGGCCATCGGATCGTCCACTGGTGACGTTCACTACGGTGCAGAGCGGGAGTTCCAGAACACCCCCTTCGGAGCCGGCCTGAACACCATGGACTCGGGGCATATCGTCAGAGAGGCTGAGGCAGGGGTTCGAAGCTCCATCGACAACGCCTGGTTCTGCGCCAAGTTCGGTGGTCCAGCCACCGGGATGGCCTTCGGGCTTACGGTCTTCCTGGACAACTGGAGGGCGACGATATTCGACCCAGCAACCCAGGGAGTGCTGGTCGTAGCAACAGGGGTTGTGATAGTGATTATTCTCAACATCTACAACAAGATGCTGGAGAACTACGCCCGGAAGAAGTACGGACCCTACCCAGAGTACAAGGGGGATATTGAGGCATGACCGGAATCGACGCAACCTCTGTGATGTATATAATTGAGATCATCATTGGCGGCCTCCTGGTAGCTATAGGCGTTCACTTCGTGCCTGTGGGCGGAGCCCCGGCTGCGATGGCCCAGGCGACAGGAGTCGGGACAGGCACTGTCCAGCTCGCCGCAGGCTCGGGCCTGACCGGCCTGCTTGCCGCAGGTCTGATGATGAAGATGACGGACGATCTCTTGTTGATCGTCGCAAGCGGCGCAGTCGGTGCCATGATAATGATCGATGCGACGATGGTCGTCGGCAACTGGGTATACATATATGGTGTAGGCGCGCCACCGGCCTCGGCCAAGGTGAACTACGATCCCATAACGAAGCTTCCCCAGCCGCCCTACATGGCTCCTGGAACCGTCGGCCAGGGAATCCCGACCGTCTGCTATGTGAGCGGGACGATCGGCGGCCTTCTCGGAGGCGCTGGCGGATCCCTGATCTACTTCGCGCTTCTAAGCATCAACGGAAACCCAGGCCTCTCTGGGATATTTGCCATAGGGATCTTCCTCGTCAACGCCGTCTTGGCATCCTGGAACATCCAGGGGACGATCGAGGGATTCCATGACACCAAGTTCAAGAGGTGGCCCAGGGTGCTGCAAGCAGCCCTTTTGGCTTCCGCGATCATTGGAGTAATGGCTGTAATGATTACTGGAGGTGCCTGAGATGAGCGTAGCAGCTGGCGGCGGAGCGCCGTCCAAGGTAGAACCCATGAAGCTCCGGATATACGGAGTAGTGGGAGGATTGGTGGGAATTTATCTGGCCAGCCTCCTCGGACCCATGACCGGCAATTGGGCCTCCTTTATCGCAGCATTAGGAGTGATCCCGGCAGTGGTGCTCGGAGCCAACTCCGTTAGAAGGGTCTGCAGCTACGGTATAGGAACAGGCGTGCCCTCCATCGGAATGCTCGCCCTGGGAATGGGAATCGTTGCGGCCATGTTCGGCCTTGCAATCGGCGGTGTTATAGGTCCGATCCTTGGAACTGCCATAGCCATGGGATTCGGGTACCTGATCGGCCTTATCACTAACAAGGCAATCAAGTTCAACATCCCGGTTATGGAGGAGGGGACCATGGACCTCGGCGGTGCTGGAGCCATCACATTACTCGGCCTCAGCGTGGCAGTTTCCGGAAGCGCTGATTATGCTGCAATACAGATGAGCGTTATTGCCACCGGCTACATAGCGGTTGTATTCATCGCCGGATCGCTGGCTATACTGCATCCCTTCAACGCCAATCTGGGACCGGACGAGACGCAGGACAGGACCCTGACACATGCCATATCTACTGCAGCGCTTGCCATAGTCGCTGCTGGCATCTGTGGAATCGGCACTATTGGCCTTCCCTCCGTCTTGACGGTCATAGTCGGCTTCTTGGTCTGGATTGTCTACTTCAAGAAGTTCTTCCAGCTTGTCAAGAGAGATGCGGCCGGAGTGGTTGGAACAGGACTTCTGCCACCGAGCGCACAGTAAAGAGAGGTGGAAAATATGGGAATCGTAAGAGTTTCACCCGAACTGCATCTGATCTTCGACCCCATCGGCGGAACCATCTCCGAGGAGAGAGAGGATGTCATCCAGTATACGCTGGATCCGGTGATTTCGAAGCTACAAGACCTGGATAAGGTCGCCAACGATCTTATGGGATCCCTTGCGCCGGATACTCAGCTTATGACGTCCTACGCCGGAAGGGAGAAGACGTCTTACATAGCCGGCATTTATACCAACATCTGGTATGGATTCATAATCGGTCTGGTCGTGGCCTTTTTGGCATTGCTAGGAATGGGAGGAGTCTGAAATGGCTGCAAAGAGAGAGACCTCCGATCCTTGGCCTGTAATAACAGGCGAGTATGAGGTAGGAAATCCGGAGAACCCCGTAGCCGTAATCACCTGCGGGTCTCACATTTCAGGAAAGCCCTTCCTGGATGCCGGGGCATCGATAGCGGGCCCCTGCAAGACCGAGAACATTGGAATAGAAAAGATGGTGGCAAACGTCATCTCCAACCCCAATATCAGATATATCATCGTCACGGGAATGGAGGTCAAGGGCCACATCACAGGACAGGCAATCGTTTCCTTCGCAAAGGGAGGCATAGACAAAGAAGGGCGCATCGTGGGTGCAATTGGTGCTATCCCCTTCATTCAGAACCTTAATCAGGAGACCATCGAGCGCTTCCAGCAGCAGGTCGAGATCATCGAGATGATCGATACCGAGGATGCTGGAACGATCTCTGGCAAGGTTAGGGAGCTCGTCTCCAAGGACCCGGGCGCCTTTGACGGCGATCCCATGATCGTAGAGATCAAGGAAGGGGCAGCGGAGGAGGAGGCCCACGGCTTAAGACCGATGGCAGCGGAGATCGCAAACATCAGGGCTCGCATGCGCGCCATCGACGCTGCGGTCACTGCGATTGGCTTGCAGAACAAGCACAACGCTGGCATCTACGCAGGCAAGATCGAGGGATTCGCAATTGGCATGACCCTGGTCCTGGTGCTCTTCGGGCTGATCATGAGGATAGGAGGGATGTAGGATGGCTGATGAGGTAGTCTTTGGAAAGGGCATGCCCACTGCATTAGAGCCCTTCATGGCGCCCATTGAACAGATAGTGGAGAAGACCAAGTACAGAGCACAGCTGATCGCCAGGGATCAGAAGCTGGGCTCGGGCGTGAGCGCAGCATTTCCCACGGGCTTTACCATCGGCTTTCTGGTTGCCCTGGCGATGATGCTAGTGCCCTTTGCGCTATTGATGTGAGGTGAGAAGGCATGACCCAAGACAATCGAGAGGTAGTGCCCTCAGTTGTAGTGGACCCTGATCAATACAGGGAAGTTCTGGCCCGGATGGACCAGATCGATGAGAAGATCGAGTTCGTCAGCGCAGAGATTGCCCAGAGGTATGGAAAGAAGATCGGCAGGGATATCGGCATCCTTTACGGAGCTTGCGCTGCGTTGATAATAGTACTGGGATATGTGATGCTTAGGATGCCAGATCTAGTCGTGATATGGACGCAGTGAGGGGATTAACATGTTCAAATTCGATAAGAAGCAAGAGGTCTTCGAGTTCGGAAAGTTCAAGGTGGGCGGCCAGCCTGGGGAGTACGCCACCGTGTGCATCGGCACCATGTTCTATGCCAGGCATAAGATCGTTTCCGATCCGGACAAGGGCGTATTCGACAAGGACGCCGCTGAGAGGCTGTGGAACACGCAGGTGGAGATGAGCGATGTCACCGGCAATCCCTGCTTCAACCAGATAGTGGCCGAGACCAACGAGGCCATGGCCAAGGAGATAGACTGGTTCGTGGGCATATCCGACTACCCATTCCTGGTCGACTCGTCCGCCCAGGACGTGAGGGCTTTTGGAGTCAAGTACGCAACCGAGATCGGCGTGGCCGACCGCGCGATACACAACTCCATAAACGCATCCATCACTCCAGAGGAGCTGGAGGCGCTCAAGGAGAGCGATCTCGACTCGGCAATAGTGCTTGCCTTCAACGCCATGGAGACTGGAACCAAGGGCAAGATGGATGTACTGACCAAGGCTGCAGGAGGAGCGGCCAAGGGGATGCTCGAGTATGCCGCAGAATGTGGCATAACAAGGCCTCTCATCGACACCGCTGCAATGCCTCTAGGAAGCGGCTCCGGTGCCACAGTGAGGGCCTGCATCGCAGTAAAGGCCATGCTCGGCCTGCCTGTTGGCGGCGGCTTCCATAACGGTGCATCTGCCTGGGATTGGATGAAGAAGTGGAAGAAGACCCACAAGGAGGCCTTCGCACCTGTGGATATCGGATCCAACCTCGTTGCAGGGATCGTTGGCGCAGACTACTACCTATACGGCCCAATAGAGAACGCCCCCATGATCTTCCCCGCGGCTGCCATGGTCGACATCATGAAGGCCGAGTCGGCAAAGGAGCTCGGGCTCGAGGTGTTGGGCGAGAACCATCCGATAAATAGGACGATGTAATCGTCCTCCTCCATTCTCTTTTTTTTGAGGCGATCCTTTGCCCAAGGTCCTCATAGAGACCGCATTTGAGGAGATCCGTTTCTCCTGTCAGAGATGCGGGTCCTGCTGCCACCACCGCCGCCCCCTCGACGAGTTCGACGATCTGATTCCGATGGAGCGATTGAGCGAGTTCGTGGCAAGGTCGAACCTGATCTACCTGACGAAGAGCGATATCTCGAATATCGGGAAGCGCGCGCGCAAGAGACCCGAGGAGTTCGCAGAGACGCTCCGGCCTTACGACGGCCAGGTAGTGAAGCTGGAGGACTCCGGAAGGATCGTCCTTTTAGACATTCCTGTCCTCAAGAGCAAGAAGGATACGACATGCGTATTCTATGATGTTGGCAACTGCCGCATCCACGCGGTCCGGCCTGTCGCATGCAGGCTCTTTCCATTCAGGGTCGACGAAACGGAGACACCGGAAGGCGATATCCTCCTGAGGATAGGATTCAATCCAAACTGTCCGGGAATCGGAAAGGGGCCCGTTGTGGACAAAGGGCGTCTGGAGGAGCTCGTCTCAAAGCAGTTTTTGGAGAGATCCTCTGCAATAGCGGGCGAGATTGAGAGCCTCAGGGGAAAGATTGCGCCTGGAGCGAAGGTCTACAGGAGCTTTCCCGGAAGAAGGCCGTAGGGTCATCTCATCTTGCATCTCCTATAGTAATGCGGGCATCTCGTGTTGGTGCAGACGTTCTCCCTGGAGAGCTCGGAGAGAAGCATCAACAGGAGATCGAGACGTTCGGCGATGTTTGTGGGACAACCGCCATCATTGGCATCGGAGAGGGCAAGCTCAACCCTCGCCTTGAGGGCCTTTGCCCTCTCGCGCCTTCCCTCAAGGCCCTCTGCCTCCGCCTCCAGGTCCGAGAGCCGCGACTGCCATTCTCGAGAGTCCATGTCATGATATAAAGAGCCGATGATATAAAAGGATTCTATAACGGCAGGGAACTTCGCTTATGGATCGCTTGTGCATGCTCAGATTTCTCCGCCGCTTTGGCCTGGTTTGCCTGCCCGTTCATATTTTCAATGAAACGACAGTCAACCGTGATGGAGACAATAGACGATGGGCATCCCGCTTGCCTCGCTATAAGGCGGCGTTCGCCTGCCGACGCCTTACGACCCTTGTCTGCAGCCCCCCACAGCCAACCGTTGCCACGAACCCAGTATCCGGGCGCACCATAGCCACCGCCTATCCGCCCCCGGCCAGCCGTTGCCACGAACCCAGTATCCAGGCGCACTATAGCCACCGCCTATCCGCCCCCGTTGGCGCCCCGCACCCTCGAATCGACCTCGATTCCCAGGATCTCATCCGCTCCTTCGTATACGGCAGAGGCGATCTCCGCGCATCCCCGGGCTGCGGCGAAGTTATCGAGCGCCTTGACCTCGCGGCCGAGAAGCTCGGAGACACGAGAAGAGATCTCTGCTGCAGGGCTTCCCGCGAGGAATAGAGGCGGGCAGGATTCATTGAGGTCTCTTAGAAGCACCATGAGGGCTGCAATCTCCATCGATGCGAAGAGCGCCAAGGCCTCCAAGGCCTCCCCCCGCCGATCCGCCCCGTCGAGAGACTCGATTCCCATCTTCCTCAGAATGCCTCCGAATGTGAAGGCCCTGTTCGCCGTCATCTTTCCGGAATCAACTTCCCTTATCGCCTCGACGTCGAGGGGGCCGTGCAGCAGGCCTGGGGCAAATATGGGAGCATCGATCGCCCCTACGATCCTTCCATCGATCACCCCTAGCGTCACGGTGTTGGAGCTCGCATCCGATATGATGAAGCTCGGGTTTCCGCGGCGGTATACCGAGTAGGCAAGGCCGACCTTCTCAGGGCTCATCCCATGGGAGAATACCTTCATTCTGGGATCGATATCGCTTCCGCGATGGATGCCGGGAAGAAGGAGCACAGGCCAGGAGGATGATGCAAGCGCCTCGTAGACGCGGGTTCCGCCTCCAATCGAGATCCCGGCCCCGTCCAGCTGTTTGAGCCCCCGATTTGGCGCGTCCTCGATCCTCACAATCTTGGTCAGGCCATCGCCCATGGAGTATGTGAGGACGGCAAGGTCCACGCGGGTTACATCGATCTCCTGTTTCACAAGCTCCAGGATGCGGTCGGATGATAGGCTTCCCGCCTCCTCGCGGGGAAGCTGGAAGGACCGGCCGCCAAGGGCCGAGAACCTAATGGCCCTCGTTCCATGATCCACGCCTATGAAGATGGTATCAACTCCATCAAATCTCTTGCAAGGTTCAGGCTGTCCTCGGCCGTCTTCATGGCAGTCCTCAACCTGACGCAAGGGCCGTTGTATTCGCTCTCGGGAGAGACCAGGAAGAGGTCGATCGATCCAAGGAGCAATGCTACGCCCGCGTCGCTCACCTCGGCTCCGACTGCGTCCATGAACTTGGCTGCAGGGCCGCTGAAAGGCCTATTCCCCTGCAAGGGACTGATGGCGATAACGGTCTTCTCGAAAAGCGCCTCCCTGACTCCAGGAAGGCCGAGGATGGGGCCGGTGCTCGTTACAGGATTGCTCGGTCCGATCAATACCACATCCTCGCGGGCGAGCGCTTGAACGAAAGCGGGAGACGGAAGGGCAACGTCTAAGCCCTCAATTCGCACGCCATCGACATTTGGCCGCCCTCCTTGGCCTACCCAGAACTCCTGGAAAGGCATATCGCCATTTGGGGTCTCAATGATTGTTGAAATCTCGTCGTCGCTCATGGGGATGACCCTCTGCTTTACGCCAAGCGCTTTTGCCAATGCCGCCGTTGCCTCGCTCTTGCTCCTTCCCGCTCGAATGAGGCTGGATCGGTATATCTGCACCGCACGGTCCTTGTCTCCAATTGCGAGGAGCTCTTGCTCTCCGAGGACGGTTAAAAGATCGTGCGTGACGAATGAGTCGCCCTCGATTCCCCACCATCGGCTCTCGTCGACCATATGGGCGAGGGTGTAGAGGACGGTGTCGATGTCAGGCGTAACAAGGTTCCCGGAGATCCATCCATCCTCCGCGGTATTGACAACGACCGTTAGATCCGCGGGCGCGACCAGCTGCTCAAGCCCTCGAAGAAGCTTTGGGGTGCCAGTCCCGCCGCTTAGGACCAACAAGACACCTCACCCCTCTGAACCCTCGTCCAGGAGGATCATTCCAGTCTGGAGGGATGCTGCCTCCTCATCGGTCAATGCCGATACCTCCACATCATCGGAGAGGATGGCGCTGTTTCCCAGGGGATCCTCCAACAAGATCGTAAGACCGCCCCGGCCCTCGATGGCCTCTTCGAGCTCGCGGATGATCTCGTCACCCCTCTCTGCCTTGGAGATTTCGCCTTCGCGAAGGGCGGACTTGCTCGCGAAGGACACTATATCCTTAATCCTGCGAAGAACGCCCTCCACATTCGATATATAGCAATCCGAGGCAAAGCCAGGCTCCACATCAATCCCCAATTGGGGAATCCTGATCGTGCCGCTCGACGACCTTATCACCCTTGCGTTGAGGTCGTCCTCATCATCGACCTGTAGCCGATGACGAAGAGGCTCTTTCTGCGAAAGAAGCATCGTATCGCAATGCCTGAACCCGCAGCTGCAAACCCCGGATATCAGCAACGCCTCGCCGAAGTGGGGTATATCCTGGGTCTCCCAATCGAACTCCATTGTCCGGTGGCACACGGGGCAGTCTGTCTGCGTCTTAAGTTTCAATCCGCCCCTCCCACAACGCGATCCCGATCAATTTTGATGCCGCCAGGAACCACTACCACAAGGTCATCTCCAATTCCCGCGATATCTCCGGATACGTCCTCTACCGCCCTCCTCAGCTCACCTACAGCCCTGTCGAGAGCGTTCTTGTCCCGCTTTAGAGGGGATATATCGACCATCAATATGTTGCCGGCGTAGATCTCCTGCTTTATCTCGGGCAGGACATCCATGCTGTTCAGCTCCGCCAGTCGAAGGTACATCTCAGGGCGGCCTGCATTAACCTCTTCGAACTGCCCAAGATCGACCTCGACGTACTCCTCCCCCCCGGACTTGCCCATGAGCTTATCCAAGAACTTGACCATCTTCCCGCCTCAGGAATGAAATCGATGATATAATTTCCGCCATCCCGTCCCCTATGCCCTCTCCTGGAGCTTGAACCCTGCAAGTCCCATGAGGATCATGAAGATGAGAACAACAAGGGCGAACCCCTCGGACCGGATCCCCTCCGGCAGAGCTAGCCGGACGACCAGCATCATTAGGGCCATCAGGAGGACCAGCCCAGTGCTGAGCCCGATCTCCATCAGCTTCTTCTCCATGAACAGCGCCATCTCCGCTAATGGCAGATAATTCTTACGATATGGCTCGGAGTCCGTCGGGACCCGCAAGCCTCTTCACAAGGCCTTCGGTCCTTGATCCATACCAGCCTGCCCGCACATAGCGCGGATGGATGGCCAAGCGCTCGCGCAGATGATAACCCGGAAGCTTGATTCGCAGCTCCTCCATGGTTGGCCAGGGGCGCCCTGGATTGATCCAGTCAGGGGTAACCTGGCTGATCCCACCCAAATCGGTTGCCCCCGCCTCTACCAAGGGTAAGGGATCGAAGAGGTTCGGCGGAACCTGGATTGTAATCGACTCCGGTAGAATGCTTCTCGCAAGCCTCACAACCGCTGAAAGCTCCAAGATCGATGGGGGGTCCCATCCTGCCATCATGGTCCCGGGCTTTGGGTCAAGCCCTTGTACGATCACCTCTTGGATGTGTCCATAAGCCCTATGGAGCGATGCAATCGCCTGCAAAGAGCACACCCGATCCTCGAAGCCCTCCCCTATGCCAACCAAGAGGCCCGTTGTGATGGGTATCTTGAGCCGTCCAGCCCTCTCCATATGATCGATGCGAGTTTGTGGATCCTTTCCCGGGCAGTCCCTATGGGCATCCACGCAGGCGGTGGTCTCGAGCATCAGCCCCATGCTGGCATTATAGGGGGAGAGCGTGCGCATCTCATCCTCTTCGAGGATCCCTGCGTTCGTATGGGGAAGGAGGCCGAGTTCGAGCGCGTGCTCGGAGATCTCGACCATATGGGAGAGGACGTCCTCCTTCGATCCTTTGGGGGAGGCGGGATGATCCCATGGGCGGTCTCCGGTGACGAGCAGGGCCTCCGTGCATCCTGCATCCGCCCCCTCTTGAAGGAGGGAGAACGCATCCCTCCAATCGATCATCCTCGGACGATCGCCTCGAAAGGAGCAGTATCTGCACCTGTTGCGGCAAAGATCGATCACAGGGATGAAGACGTTCCTCGAGTAGGTGAGGATCAGCGTTTCAGTTCCACCAGCTTCAACGACCAGCCCTTCAGGCAGTCCTCGGGCGATTCGCCCATGACATCCGCTATCGTGCAACGATCGCCCTCCTTCAGCCCGATCGGATGGCATACCTCGTACATGGGGCAGTCAGTCTTGTCGCAGTTCATCGGCTCGAAGACGATCCGGGATCCAGCAAATGCCTTCCTGGAATCCATGGCAGCGATGATCGGGCTCTCGGTTATCTCAACTGCCCTTACGCCATCCTCATGTATTGGACAGTCGTGGACAAGCTCCCCCCTCACCCCCAAGATCCTGTACCTTCGGTCTGGCTCCAGATTCATGCATGTGTTCCTGAGTTTGCACGTATCGCACTCCGGGGTGGGGCCTTTGAAGATAAACTCCATACCGATATTTGCCAATTTGGTCCCTATCAGAGTGATCTGGGTCGTAGCTTCTGACATGTTATTATCCTCCAATTTTCATAGATAATCGTTTAGATGACCTCGGTCGTCTCCGCCGCCTTTATCGCAGCCTCCTTCGTGAGACCGGTCCCGAGGATCGTATACCTCTCCGGCCTGATCTTATGGGCCATGGTCAGCGCCTCGATCAGCAGCTCCTCATCAATTCCCACTTGGGAGGCTGTTGTCGGCGCTTTTAGCTGGTGGAGGGCTTCTCGTATCATCTCCCAGTCCCCCCCATGAATATACATCATTATTATGGTTCCGATGCCGCACAGCTCCCCGTGCAAGGCATTAGACGAGGAGAGCCTGTTTATCGAATGGGCGAACATATGTTCCGAGCCGCTGGCAGGTCGTGAGGATCCCGCTATGCTCATGGCAACGCCGCTAGATATTAAAGCCTGGATGACGACTTTGGCAGACTCCTCAAGGCCTGGGCGAATGGTTGGAGCAAGCTCAACGATCATCCTCGCAGTCATGCT
This sequence comes from Methanotrichaceae archaeon, assembly GCA_016927425.1. Lineage (GTDB taxonomy): Archaea > Halobacteriota > Methanosarcinia > Methanotrichales > Methanotrichaceae > JAFGMR01. The sequence continues at coordinate 30,250 of JAFGMR010000034.1, forward strand.
CGATAGGGCGGCTGCGTATTCGCTATATTCCTCGTTTCGGAGCCTGTGGGCTAGCCTCCAGTCCATGATCGCGGTATGGTTGGAGATTATATCCCCGCAGCCGGCTGAGAGCATGCGGGCAGGAGCGGAGGCAATGACCGATGTATCGGCGATAACGGCCAAGGGGGCTCTCGCAGGTATCGATCTCGCCTCGCCGTCCACCGTCAATGAGGCCATCGATGAACATATTCCATCATGAGAGGCAGCTGTTGGAACGCTGATGAAGGGAATATCGAGGTGCAGGGATGCGAGCTTCGCCAGATCGATCGACCTGCCCCCACCAGCCCCGATGATGAAGTCCGCAGCGATCTCTTTTGCATGCTCCTCGACTTGCTTGACCTCGTCTATCCTTGATCGCTGCATAATGATCATGTGGGGGTCGAACCCGCTTTCAGAGAGCTGATCGAAGATGCCTTCCCCAACGATCCCTCGAGTCCTGGTCCCGCTTATGATAAGAGCCCTTCGCCTAAGCTTGAGATGACTGCATATCTCCGCGATCTGTTCGACAGCTCCGCTATGGGCAACAACGATCCTCGGAAGCTCCATCCGCCTCTCTCTATCCATTCGCCTCTCCCTTTGCAGTCGGATCCATCCCTAATACGTCAAACGAGATCAATCTTCCATTTCTGATCGAAGGTCCTGGAGTATGCGATCTCGTATGCCGTTGACCTCCGGGCTAGTGCGAACCCTGGGACGAGGGATGTTGATCTCGATTCGGTCCTTGATCCTTCCAGGCCTTGCCGACATGATGATGATAGTATCAGCTAGATATATTGCTTCGTCGACGCTATGAGTCACGAAGAGCACGGTCTTTCTCTTATCACTCCATATGCGCAGAAGCTCGGTCTGCATGGTGTTCCTGGTCTGAGCGTCCAAGGCTCCGAAGGGCTCGTCCATGAGTATGGCCCGGGGCTCATTTACGAGCGCTCGGGCTATGGCCACCCGCTGCTTCATGCCGCCGGAGAGCTCGTGAGGGAATCTCTGCTCGAATCGCTCCAACCCCACCATCTCGATATACTGGCGAGAGAGGGCCTCTCGCGACGGCCTGTCCATTCCCTTCAGCTCAAGGCCGAAGCCCACGTTCTCCAGGACGTTCCTCCAGGGGAAGAGGGAGTACTCCTGAAAGACCATCCCCCTCTCAGGTCCCGGCCCTGTAATCGGCTGCCCGTCGAGGCTGACCCATCCGCTCGAAGGTTCAACGAGACCCGCCACGATTCGAAGAAGCGTCGTCTTTCCGCAACCCGATGGCCCTATGAAGCAGACGAACTCCCTCTCATCGATCGAGAGGCTCACCTCCTTGAGCGCCTCCATCTGCTTCCCCTCGGCGATGAACCTCTTGGACACGCCCACGATCTCCAGAAGAGCCATATTGCGCTCCAAGGCGCAACGATACGCTATAGCTCTTTCCATCGAATGCCGGCGACCGGCGGCTTGGGCATATGCCGTGACCGAAGGCTATATGATGGGCTAAATCTCTTTTTGATGTGGAGGCTCAAGGGTTGCGGTCTATCAGGTGGGGGGCAGTGTTGCTCCTGCTATTGCTTATCATTCCTCAAGTCACCTCTGGCAGGTATTATCTCATGGACGAAGGCGATACCCACTGGACCACGGGAAGGCGGGATATAGTCAACACCTCGCTGACCATAGAGGGATTGTCATATGGCGACGGGAACTTCTCGAGGTATACCGAGATGGGATTTGCCGAGGTAGGGCTCAAGGAGAGGATCTCCGCGGTTAGAGGCACTCTTGATACTAGGGAGAGCGTCTCCATCAAGGCGGTCGACGATGCCGATCCCGTTGCCATTATCCAAAAGAGGTCCGGAAACCAGGATTACTATGTCGCAGTGAACGAGACCTGGCCCGTATCCATTAGCGCCGAGAGGGTGATCGACTACACCGGCCCTGGCATCAACGAGAGAGAGGTCCTCTTCAACAACTACGACTGGGTGAGTTCCTCCTATCTGTATAATACCGACCTGAGGATGGACCGCTCCTGCAATATGAGGCTGAACGACACATGGTTCCTCTTCGCCATGAATAATACGACCAAGACAATCCTCAGGGATTGGTTCTGGCCAAACAAGACCATGGAATATCGCCTTGAATCCCAATCAGAGGGCCTCGCAACGCTCGCCCTTAGCATCTCAAAGGATAGGAGAAGGATATTCGAGAGGACCGACGACTACGCCGGCAATTACCAGCTCAGCCGCCGGCTCAACGTGGAAGGAAAGGGTAACGACACCACCGAGGAGGAACCCTGGCTCGAGTGTTGCCCGGGAGCCTTGACCCCGATCAAGGGCAGCCTTTGGACATGCATATTCGAGGTGTGAGAAGATGAAGATGATCTCATTCTTGTTATTGTTCGTGCTCTGGACCAGCTGCTCATCCGGGATCTTGGTCCAGCAGATGCAGTACGACGACGGCCAGGCCGAGGACGGAATCATGCTGCCCTGGAACCTAGGCCATGCGGTGGTATTCACGCCGCCTGCAAAGAACTGGACACTGGAGAAGGTGGCAATCGTGGGCCTTATCGGCCAGAACGACGGTCCATTTGTCCTGGAGGTATGGGACCATAATCTCAATCTCCTCTGCCGCGAGACCGACATTGCGAGCGCCTACTTCAGCTCCAAGGCTGATTGGAAGACCGATTGGGCGGAGATCGATATCCCTGATACATCCATAGACGGCGATTTCATCGTCTGCCTCTTTGGCTCCTCCAGCTTTTTCCTTGGAGTCGACCTCACGGATCCAGCCTATAACCGCTCCTTCGTAGTCTCCAGGAGTCCAAATCGGTTCTCGACATGGAACCTTGGGATACCACAGAACGGCAGCGACTGGTCGATCAGAGTGCAGGGATATATCAGATCGACCGCCCCAAGCGTCGATCGGATCGAGAGGATTCCCGAGGGGAAGGGGGTCGCAGTAGATGCCAGGATCTCGGATATAGATGGAGATCTCACCAAGGCTTACCTTACAGTGATAGATAACGAGACCAAAGATATAGTCTGGATGGAGCAGGTGAGAGCAGAGGGGGCAGCGGACGTTGTCAGCTTCAAGTGGCCCGGCAAGACCTTTGGGATATCCAACAACACCGGGACGCTTCGTCCCATCTATGCGACAAAGGCCCCCCTGGCTACCAACTACAGCCAGTTCATGGCCTTCCGCGCAAACTGCATGCTGATGTACTCGCCAACGGGGCCCAACCTGACCGCAATCGCCCACTTCAGCGATGATGGGACCTTCCACGCCATGACGAACTCTGCCGGAAATTTCTACTACATCTCCCAGGAGCTCTTCAAGGTCATCTCGCCGGAGGGATCCTACTCTGATTACATGAAGGAGAACCTAAGCATCAAGGAGAGGGAGAGCTCGCTTATATTCTATAGGCAGCTTGCCGATGGGAGGGTTGTCGCTCATCCGCCGATGAGGCTCGACAGATCACCCATCAATCATTACATGGTCCGGCTTGATATGGCCGATGCCAAGCCTGGCGATTATGTCGTGATCGTGATGGCCGAGGATATCGCCGGTAATCAAGCTGCGGCATTGGGATGAAGGTGGATTAGGATGAGTTGCGATTATCTTCGCGGATGGTTGCGAATCGCAATAGCCGTCTCATTGATGGGGGCGCTCGCCTGCCAGGCTGGGGCCTTCTCCCTTGGGTGTCAGTCAGGGGACGGAGAAGGATCGGTCTCGACTAGCGCGACGTTCGCCCTCGACAGCTCGACATCGGTGGTTCAAGAGACGGCGCTTGCGAGGGGAGGCATTGTACAAGAGCGCCTGCTCCATGGGCAGGCATTCAACTCCATCGTCGAGGTTGTGTCGGGAGAGGAGTACAGCCTGGAAAACGAGATCAGATCAATTGGAGCGCTCAGCGCCTATACATCTATGCAGGCGAGTGAGAACGAGGCCACTCTCGGTCAGATGGTGGCAGGTTCCGGCGCGCTTGACCTGAGCATCGCTGCCACAAAGGACTCTGCCAAGGCAAGCCAGAGCGCCTGCGTAATCGATGGCGCCATCCTCTCCAGCCAGAGCCTGTTGGCCAGCGATTACATCGATCTTCGCCAGAGGACCTCGCTTGCAGGATCTGCCGGAGATATTGCCGCCACTGCCTCGTCCGCATCCAACGAGATGAGCGCGCGGGGAAGCTTCATCGGCCAATCGGTGATGAGCGCCGAGCTCTCCAGCATCGGAGGTGACAGGGCCATCCTTGGAGGCGAGGTATCGGTGGACGGCGCTCCCTGGCTCGATCAGTCCACGTTCGACCAGATCTACGATCAGGACATGGGCATCCTATTGCAGGGATTGACGGGGGACGATGGAGAGACCCAGTTCTCGATGGACGCCTCGAACTCCGAGATATCCTCAACCCTGCTTGCCCAAGGCGGATTGGCATCATCCTACGTGCTTACAGGCTGGAGATGGAACACGGAAAATCCCCAGCTGAAGATGTATCTCCGAAACGACGAACTCTTAGCAAGCGAAGGGCTCACTGCTGAGGAGGCGGCGATGGCGATCTATCTCGCAGCGAACAGCTGGGATAACGTTATAAGCCAGGATATGTTCGACGACGAGGAGACCGTCACAATCGATCCCACGAAGGAGGCGGACGAGTACGACGGATTCAATGTGCACTCATGGATCTCGTTCTCCTATCCGTACAGCAGTGCGCTCGGCTACTGTCGCACATATTACAGCACATCGCTCATAGTTAACGGCTACAAGACAGCGCTCGAGAGCGATATCTGCTACAACACCAGGAAGGATTGGTCCACAAGCTGGCCTACGCCATCCGGGAAGTACGATATACAGAGCATCGCACTTCATGAGCTTGGGCATACTTTGGGCCTTGCGGACCTCTACCTCCTCCCGGACGACGATCCGGCGAAGAACGACTTCGAACAGATCATGAACTCCTACGACGGGCCACAAAGGTATCTAGGAAACGGCGACATCGCTGGAGTACAGCTGCTCTACGGGGCTGTCGCCCTTCAGGAGGATCCTGTCTGGACATGCCTTGGAGGCTCGATAACCTCCGATCCGCATATGATCAGGGATGGGGACGGCACGATCCATATCTTCGCTCGAGGAAGCGATATGGCCCTCTACGATAACGCAAACGGCGTCTGGTATTACATGGGCGGGTATCTCACATCCGATCCCTGGCCGGTGCTGGACGACGAAGGGCGTATACATGTCTTCGTGCGGGGATTGGATGGCCCTCTCTGCGATAAAGTCGTCCTTGCCGATGGATCGCAGGAGGAATGGGCTATCCTCGGCGGATATCTGACGGAGGAGCCTAGCCCTGCATTCGATCCTATGGAGGGCGTGATGAGGATTGCCGTCCGGGGCACCGGGGATTCGCTCTGGCTTGGAGATCTCGATCCGATCGATATGGCGCTCCAGTGGAGCTATGCAGGGGGAGTCTTCGCATCGGCACCTCATCTGTTGATCGGCCAGACTGGCCAGGCGCACACGTTCGTCAGGGGATATGATATGGCTATGTATGAGAACGTTGCAACCTGGGAAGATGGCGAGATCTCCTCCGAGTGGAGAAGCCTGGGCGGCCAGCTGACGGGAGAACCCGCTCCACTCCTCTCACAGGATGGTTACATCCATGTCTACTCGCGAAGCATCGATGGAAGCCTGCAGGTGAGCACTATAGATCCAGATACCGGAGCTGCCAGCTGGCAGGATCTGGGCGGCCAGATCCCGCTTCCAGATGGCATCGCAAAAGGGGTCCCAGCCCCGATCGAGGACGAGGAGGGAGTGCTTCATGCCTTTGTCCTCGGCCTGAACTGGGCCCTATTCGATAACCAGGGGGTTTGGGACCCGTCCTCGTCCAGTTACGAGGGCCAATGGGAGGGGATCGGCGGATACATCACCTCTGACATCGGCACGTTGATGGATGAAGGCGACCTGATCGTGGCGGTGAGGGGATCGACGGGCGCCCTTCATACGATCACCCTGTAGTGAACCGGCCCTTGCGTTGCGTCCCAGAGATGGTGAAAGATAGGCCCCTCAAGCGGGGCCCTTTCGCCACCGGGCATTTCATTGTGATTCTGTCGCGAGGCTGTCTGCCTGCATTGAGTTGTTGAACATAGAACCATAACATCTGCCTTTTTCACCCAGAAATAGCGCGCTGATAGCAGAGCATGCGGAAAAGAAAAACCGTGAGTTCAGAGCGTTCTGGGACAGCCTTCAAGTGAAAAAGCCGTATCAACTCATTCGTGATAGACAGTCCATGAGAGGGCTTGCACAATTATTACCCTGGTAGTTCGGCCGAAGGCCTATCCCCATCCGAATGTAAGGTGGATCAAAGAGGTCGCTAATTTTAAATATAACAAGATAATGTTATTATTACAGATTTCTGGAGGTTGGCCATTGGCATCGAAATACAACTGGGCCGGGGATTCCATACTCCGGGATACCATCATGTGGAACAAGAGGGGGGTCTTGGGCTACTCCAACGTATACATCCCCACCGATATCAGAGAATGGATCTCCCCCCTTGAAAGCGAGGTCATCAAGAGGGCTCTCCAGGAGATCGACCTCCCCACCGCCCGAGAGGTGGGGACGTTCGACGCCCGGGCCTGGAAGATATGGAAGTTCGTTGCCGAATCGGTCCAGTACATCACGGACGACGATGCCATCGGCTGGCCTGACTTCTGGTTCTTCCCGCCGGAGACGCTCACCCTCAGGAAGGGGGATTGCGAGGACTCGTCCTTCCTCCTTGGAACGATGCTACTTGCAAGCGGCATAAGCGAGCATTGCGTCAGGGTAGTACTAGGAAAGGTTAGCACGGATGGCGGATCTTTCGGCCATGCCTGGGTAGTCTACCAGAACGAGGAGGGAACATGGTGCCTCCTCGAGAGCACGCTCGACGAGGTTCCCGAGAGGCTAGCCAATGCCGATCCTTTTGTTGTGGAGGGCACAAGGAACCAGTACGAGCCGTTATTCTGCTTGAACCGGTCCCATCTCTGGGCGATCTCTCCCACCCAGATGCAGCTCTCTGAGTATGTGAGCATGCGGGAGGCCCGGGGCAGCTGGCGCCCTCCTGTCTAGCCAATGTGATGAATCCGCATCAAAGGCATGAAGGATGCGAAGATATGCTCATTGCCCCAATCCCGCTTCAGTCTATGCCTAAACCAGAAAGAGAATAGCAGGATTGCGAATAGCCAGAGGCAATATAGCAGCTATCAGAGAGCCTGTTTCCTATTGAAGGATCTGCCTTTGCGATCCAATCGAAGCGCAAAGGCAGGTATTTATCCGTTGAGATTTTGAGGTGTGTGCATGAAGCGGGCGATGAGCAACGTGGATGTGGCAGCTGTGACGGAGGAGCTGCAGGCGCTTGTTGGGGCCTTTGTGGGGAAGGCCTATCAGATCTCCTCCGACATGATCCGGCTGACCCTCCAGGCTCCAGGCATTGGAAAGGCGGAGCTGCTCATGGAGGCTGGCCGAAGGGTGCATCTGACGGAGAGGGGACGAGAGGCATCACGCACGCCGCCCCAGTTCCCTGTCGTCCTCAGGAGTCACCTCTCCGGCGGGAGGATCGCCTCGATTCAACAGCATGAGCTCGACCGGGTGATGGAGATCGCAGTCGAGCGGGCAGGAGAGCGCCGAGTGCTCATCGTTGAGCTATTTCCAAAGGGGGATATCGCCCTCCTCGACGGGGACGGGAGGATAATCCTGCCCTTGCGGCCGATGGTAGGCGGCGGAAGGAGGATGCTCTCAGGCGAGCCTTACGTCTACCATGAAGGGCAAATCGACCCGCGCTACGTCTCGCACGATGAGCTTTCCAAGATCCTCGAATCGACCGATGCCGAGCTCGTAAGGGCGCTTGCCCGAAACCTGAACATGGGCGGTGTCTATGGCGAGGAGGTCTGCCTGAGAGCCGAGGTCGAGAAGACGAGGCCTGCTTCCGGGCTCGACGATGAGGAGGTCGGACGCGTCCATGCCGCCCTCGGGGAGGTATTTCAACCCAAGGAGATCAAGCCCGAGATCGTCTACGAGGGAGAAGCTCCTCTGGACGTTGTCCCATCCCCCCTAATGATCTATAAGGGCCAAAGGAGACAGCAGTTCGAGAGCCTCAGCCAGGCGCTCGACCAGTTCTTCGTCGAGAAGGTTGAGAAGCCCAAAGCCTCCCCGATCGACCGGAGGCTCGAGATCCAGAAAAGGGCGATCGAAGAGTTTGAGGTGTTGGAGAAAGAGAGCGTCCGGGCCGGGGAGTTCATCTACGAGCACTACCCTGAGATCGAGGCGCTCCTCGCCACATTGAAAGCGGCCAGGGATAAGGGGCTCAGCTACACAGAGATATGGGAGAGGATCAGGGAATCGAACCTCCCCCAGGCAAAGGCGATAAGCTCCATGGACTACAAAGGCGAGGTCCACCTAGTGCTCGATTCGCAGGAGCTCGATATCTCTGCAGAGCTGAGCGTTCCCCAGAACGCCCAGCGTTACTACGACAAGGCAAAGGAGATGCTCCGAAAGAGGGAAGGGGCAAAGGCCGCCCTCGAGACCACCCTCAAGCTGAAGGAGGGAGGGGCTACCCCCGCTAGGCGCAGGTCTGATCCACAGAGGAGGAGGAAGAGGAAGGCCAGGTGGTACGAGCGGTTCCGCTGGTTCAACTCATCGGACGGCTTCCTCGTCATCGGCGGGAGGGATTCCGACGGAAACGAGGAGATCTTTGCGAAGTACCTCGAAAAGAGGGATCTTGCGCTTCACACAGACGCTCCCGGAGCGCCGCTGACAGTGATCAAGGCCGGGGGAGAGGAGGTTCCCGAGTCCACCATCTTGGAAGCTGCCCAGTTCGCTGTTAGCTACAGCACCCTATGGAAGGGGGGGCTTGCTGCCGGCGACTGCTACTTAGTAGGCGGTGACCAGGTGACGAAGACCCCTGAATCCGGCGAGTTCCTGAGGAAGGGCGCTTTCGTCATAAGGGGCGAGCGGCGATACCTTCGAGACGTGCCCCTGGGAATTGCCGTCGGAATTGCAGACGATATGCTGATAGGAGGGCCGACGTCTGCCATCAGGGGGCGGGCTGACCCCGTCGTCGAGGTCGAGCCTGGCGAGTACAACGCAGACGACCTCGCAAAGAGGATATATCGAGCCTGGGGGGAGAAGTTCAAGGACCGCCGCGAGCTTAAAGCCCTCGCCCCCGTGGATGGAATCGTCTCCTTCCTTCCGCCCGGGGGGTCGAGGGAGAAAGGGTGAAGGGGACGGGGCGCCGGGGGGCTGCGGCGCAGACGGCGGGCTGCATAGAAGGGAGAAGACCAACATTGCTGAATATATCTCATGTATCCTCACGAGATTGAACAAGTACTACCTCCCCCCTAATTCGAAGGAATATCCTCTTCAGATATCGTTTTTTCATCCGTTGTGCATATGTCCGCCTGGATCATGAAGTGTCAACCGCGAATGAACACGAATGAACGCGAATATTATTCTTCAATCTACATCCATTGGGGGTTCCTTTGGGGCTTATATGGTGATTCCCGAGGAATTTGCGATTTTGAAGTTGACAATGCGTCCAAGAAGAAGAATAGCGGCCAGCAAGTAATTGACCGATTACACCTTAAGCCGAAAGCCACTCATCACGAGAGATCCTTGCCGCTTTCAAGATCGCCTTGGTGAGCTTCACATCCACATCTTCGCCTTGATGAGGATTTGGAAGAATTATTACGATCTCTCCCCTTGTCATATATGGATGCTTCCGGCCCTGATACGGTTCGCCAAGACCCAGGTTCTTAAGCTTATTCAGTAGAACCCGATAAGGTACAGGGATAATACTGGACAATAGCCATTGGCTCCAGAGATACGTGTATCATACAACCGTCCAAGGCGGGTATATCCAAGCCCCTATGTAGCCGGATTGTGATCCACTCCTCGATTACCTCAATTAGATCCCATCTACATGCCTCAACGGTCTGGCCAGTCGCTATTACGCCTTGAAGATCGTCGACTGTAGCCATATAAGTGCCATTCACCAGGATCTCATAATTCGCTCGTCTAAGGGCCGCCTCGACGTACTCAGAGAACATATCAATATCCAACGACTATTTGATTGAATTTAATGTTTTCCAGTGATTCGGCTTCATGTATCCGCCGATCCATTCTTGGCCCTCAGGGCCGCCGTCTGGCCCCCCCCCCTCAGCGAAGGAGGGCCCGGGGCCGGTTGGCAATCAGCTTGAGGATGAAGATGTCCTCGACGGCTGCATACCTCATCTCCGCTTTCCCGAGGGTCCGGGTCTTTCACCCCCTCTGCCACATAGACTCGGAGAGCCTGAAGTCATAGGAGATCCGGCCGGCAAAGATGTCCAGGGTATGCCCTCCTTTGACCGCCACCCTGTCCAGTCCCAGGCGAGCGTGCCTCTTCTCCGGCCTTAAACATCTCGAAGCCAAGGCTCTTCGCGGCTTCAAGGAGCCTCGCCTTGCCTGCCGCACCTCTGCAGACCAGGTCGATATCCTTTGTTGCATCCTTCAGTTCGTACTCCAGCATGGCAGCTCCGCCTATGATCAGGAACTCCACCGGCTCAGCCAGGTGCTCGCCGAGATCCCATAAAATCTTCTCTACCTCA